>NZ_JBFRGA010000069.1:0-15118 GCF_052115105.1 Chryseobacterium sp. 2TAF14 | reverse complement strand
TCTCAGGAATGATTGCCGATGAACACGGTACTGCCGTGAAAAAGTTTGATGATAAAGCAATCGATGCTCTGAAAGCGCTTTCGTGGACAGGAAATATCAGAGAACTGAGAAATGTTGTTGAAAGATTAATTATTCTTGGAGGAAATTCTGTTTCTGAAGAGGACGTTGCAAGTTTTGTGAGAAAATAATTTAATTATTAATTAAAATAAATTATAAAAATTTGCAGTAATTATGCTGCAAATTTTTTTTTGAGCTGTTATGAAGTTTTTAAATAAAAATTACACGAAAGAAGCCCTTACTTTGGCTCTTCCGGTAATGCTTACGCAAGTGGGGCAGGTTTCTGTAAACCTTTTCGACAATATTATCGTTGGTAAATTGTTGGGCGCAGATGCGTTGGCTTCGGTTTCTTTAGGAAATGCAGTATTTTTCTCGATGTTTGTTTTGGCATTGGGATTTTCTTTTGCCATTCCGCCATTGGTTTCTGAGGCGCATTCGCAGCATGATCATAAAACGATCAATTCGGTTTTCAGTCATGGTTTTGTGATCAATATGACCGTCGGTATTATTCTAATGCTTGTTTTATTTGCAGGTTTACCGCTACTCTATCATTCAGGACAGCCTGCGAAAATTATTCCTGATACGGTAGATTTTTTATGGATTATGGCGATCAGTATTATTCCATTTATGGCATTTCAGACTTTAAGAGAAGTTTCTGAAGGCTTATCTTACACGATTGGAGTAACGAAAGCGACAATCATTGCCAACGTTATTAATATTGTTTTAAACTATGTTTTTATTAAAGGACTTTGGATTTTCCCTGAAATGGGTGTAAAAGGTTCTGCTTTGGCAAGTTTGATTGCCCGAATTTTCATGGTGGTTTTCCTTTATTTTGTTTTAATGAAAGACAAAAAAACGAGACAGTACATCAAAGAATTTTCATTAAAAATGCAGGTTTTCTCAAAGAAAATGTTTGAGAAAATGGTAAGATTAGGTTTTCCTACCGCTTTACAGATGTTCTTTGAAGTAACCGCTTTTGCAGGTGCAGCATTTATCTGCGGGTTAATTTCAGCTCACGATATTGCTTCGCATCAGATTGCACTAAGCATGGCCTCGTTTACTTTTAATTTATGCATCGGGTTCAGTGTGGCTTCAACAGTAATGATTGGTAGAAAATTAGGCGAACAGAATTTTGTTGAATTAAGAAAAATAGGAATCAATAATCTTAAAATTGCTTTTCTTTTCATGTGTTTTTGTGGATTGGTTTTTATTTTAGGAAGAAATATTCTACCGACTTTCTTTACAAAACCGGAAGAAGTAGAAGTAATCACTTTAGCATCAAAACTGATGATTATTGCCGCATTATTCCAGCTTTCTGACGGAATTCAGGTAACCGCTTTAGGAATGTTGCGAGGTTTACAGGATGTAAAAATTCCTTCTATTTATACATTTATTGCGTATTGGCTGATTACAATTCCTTTAGGATATTTCCTTTGTGTGACAATGGAAATGGGTGCTTTCGGAATGTGGATTGCTTTAGGATTGGGATTAACAATTTCCGCATGCATGCTGGTAAAACGCTTTCTGAATATGTCTGCAAGGCGAATTAAAGGAAACAAAATATAATATTGGAAGCGGTCTTTGGATCGCTTTTTTTATTTATTATCTTTAAGATTCAAAACTAATTCATTATGAAAACAATATTAGAAACCGACCGTCTTTCACTCAGAGAGYTTGATATTAATGACGCAGAAAGTTTTTATAAATTAAATTTAAATCCAAACGTTATAAAATATACCGGAAATTCTGCTTTTAAAGATATCGATGAAGCAAGAGTTTTTCTGGAAAACTATTCTGATTATCGAACAAACGGTTTTGGAAGATGGGCAGTAACCAACAAAACTAATCAGGAATTTTTAGGTTGGTGCGGATTGAAATATGATGAAAATTTAAATGAAACCGATATCGGATTTCGATTTTTTGAACATTTCTGGAATAAAGGATTTGCTACGGAAAGTGCAAAAGCCTGTATTAATTATGGTTTTAAAAAATTAAATCTAAAAACAATTGTAGGAAGAGCCATGAAAGAAAATACAGCTTCCATTAAAGTTTTAGAAAAAATCGGATTAAAATATGATCGGGATTTTGATTTTAACGGAAAACCCGGTGTAATTTTAAAAATTGAAAATCAAATCATTAAATAAACTATGGAAAATATTGTCATTACAAAAGTTGAAATCAGCGACCTGGAAAAACTTCAGCGAATTGCAAAAAAAACCTTTTTTGATACGTTTGCGCCATACAATACCGCCGAAAACATGGAAAAATATCTAAATGAGAATTTTTCCGAAGACACTGTTCTTTCGGAACTGAAAAACACGGATTCCGAATTTTACTTCGCCATGTATCTCGGCGATGTTGTCGGTTATCTTAAAGTAAATTTCGGACCGGCACAGACCGAAATGCAGGACAACAATTCGCTCGAAATCGAAAGAATCTACGTTTTGCAGGATTATCTTGGTAAAAAAGTCGGTCAGGTTTTATATCACAAAGCCCTTGAAATTGCTGAAAATAAAAACCTACAATACGTTTGGCTCGGTGTTTGGGAAGAAAACCAAAGAGCCGTTCAGTTTTATAAAAAGAATGGTTTTACAGAATTTGACAAACATATTTTTAAATTTGGTGATGAAGAGCAGACTGATCTGATGATGAGAAAGAACTTGATATAACATCCAAAAAATCAAGACAATACGATAGTCAAAAAGGTCTTTTTATTTTTTTTCGTAATTTTGAGGTAACTTTTTATTCCGACGATATTTATTATATGCTTTGTTTAAGATATAATAATTTTCTGATCTATTTTATTTATCTATTCTTCGGAAATCTTTTGTCACTTTATAAAATATTACAATTTGAAAACAACTTTAAAAAGCGGAATTATCATTCCAAGCCTTATATTCATCATTGGTGTTTCTCTTGTTTCGGTATTTTTTCCGACGGGTACTGAGTCGGTACTTAATATCATTAAGAATTTTATTTTCGTTAATCTGAATTGGGGTTACATCTGGGCAGTCACATTTTTTGTGATTTTTCTGGTATATCTACTCTTTAGCAGACACGGAAATACCCGTCTCGGAAGCAATGACAGCAAGCCCGAACATTCCTTTTTCTCATGGATTGCGATGCTTTTTGCAGCAGGAATGGGTATTGGTTTAATGTATTTCGGCGTTGCCGAGCCGATGCAGCATTATAATTCTGAAGCTTTTGCGGGATCACATTACATCAACCGTGCAAAAAATGCGCAGCTTTACACCTTCTTTCATTGGGGAATTCATGCATGGGCAATCTATGCAGTGGTGGGTCTTTCACTTGCCTATTTTGCGTACAGGTACAAACTTCCGCTTTCTTTGCGAAGCGGTTTTTATCCTATTTTAAAAAATAAAATCGAAGGAAAATGGGGAAATGCGATAGACGTTTTTGCACTGTGCAGCACTTTTTTCGGAATCACCACTACGCTTGGCTTTGGAGTAGTTCAGATCAATTCTGGCTTGCAGACTTTGGGAATTGTTTCAGAAACCAGTTTTTTTTATCAGATCATTATTGTTGCAGTTTTGGTAYCACTATCCGTTTTATCGGCGGTTACGGGTGTTGATAAAGGAATTAAATTTTTAAGTAACCTCAATATCAGCATTGTTATAGCACTGCTCCTATTTGTTTTATTTCTGGGACCTACCGTTTTTCTGATCGGCAGTTTTACTGAAGGTTTAGGAAATTACATCAACAACTTTTTCAACCTCACATTCGGAACGCATGTGTATGAAGAAAATACACTTCCGTGGTTTTATGACTGGACGATCGTTTACTGGGCTTGGTGGATCTCGTGGTCACCTTTTGTAGGATTATTTATTGCTAAAATTTCTAAAGGGCGCACGATTCGTGAGTTCATCCTGGCTGTTTTGATTATTCCTTCCGTATTCAATTTTATATGGATGTCGGTTTTCGGAAACAGTGCGATCTGGTTTGATACCCACATTGCACAAGGTGCTCTGAGTGCTATTTCATCCAATGCCGATGCGCTGATGTTTGAGTTTTTAGAATATCTTCCGCTCTCAGGCGTTTTGAGCGTTTTAGTTTTGTGTATTATCGTTATATTCTTTGTGACATCGGCAGATTCCGGCATCTTTGTGATCAATAATATAGCAACCAATAATGCGGCAAAATCCCCAAAATGGCAGTCGGTTTTCTGGGGAGTTTTACTTGCTGCTTTAGCTCTTTTGCTTCTCAATGCAGGAGGATTGAAATCACTGCAGAGCATGACACTTATCACAGCACTACCCTTTTCTGTGATCATGCTTTTTTTTATTGTAAGCCTAATAAAAGCATTAACGATAGACCGCAATTATTATGACCGAAGTTTCTCAGAATCGGTCATTCCGTGGTCGGGCCAGATCTGGAAACAGCGTCTGAGTGAAATTGTTTCATTTAAAGATGAAAAAACGATTGAAAAATTTATCGGAACAACCGTAAAGGAAGGTTTTACTGAGCTTCAGCAACAGTTTTCTGAATATGGAATTTCAGCTAAAATTAATGAAAATGAAAATCCGCTTGAGATAGAAATTGAGATACAGCACAGTGTTGTTAACAACTTTATCTACGGCGTAAGAGTAGAATCAAAAATAGTATCTGAATACCTCCAGAACGAAAAAAATCTTCCTGATCTTGAGGGCAACAAAACCTATTTTCCTAAAGCATATTTCGGTGATGCAAGACAGGGTTACGACATTCAGTATTTTACCCAAAATGAACTTATCTCTGATGTCTTAAAACATTATGAGCGTTTTCTGGAAATTATTTCCGAACAGCGCAACGAAATGTTTATCAGCAGCAATGCAAACCGCAGGAAAAAATAAAAGATACTAACAAAAAACCTTGCCCTAAAAGAGCGAGGTTTCATATTTTATTTCTTCAGACATTTCTCCAAAAACTGATCCTGTTCCCAAAGCAAATGCAAAATATTTTCTTTGGCAGCATAGCCGTGAGATTCTTTCGGAAGAAGAACCATCTTTACAGGAGCTCCCAGATTTTTCAAGGCCTGGAAATATCTTTCTGTCTGCAAAGTAAAGGTTCCCGGATTGTTGTCAGCATCACCATGAACCAAAAGCAATGGCGTTTTCATTTTATCGGCATTCATAAATGGCGACATCGTGTTGTAAATTTCCGGAACATCCCAATAATTTCTCTGCTCACTCTGGAAACCAAAAGGTGTTAAAGTTCTGTTATAAGCGCCGCTTCTTGCAATTCCGCAAGCATAGTCTTTAGAATGCGTCAAAAGATTTGCCGTCATAAAAGCTCCATAAGAATGACCACCAACCGCAACTTTTGTTCGGTCAATATATCCCAACTGATCTACCGCATCGATCGCAGCTTTTCCGTTAGCAACCAATTGTGGGATGAAAGTATCATTCGGCTCGGTTTTTCCTTCCCCGATGATCGGGAATGCGGCATCCTCAAGAACGGCATATCCTTTTGCCGTCCAATACACAAACGAACCGTAATAAGGGAAGGTAAAATCGTTTGGATTTTGAGTATTTTGTCCTGCCGTATTTTTGTCTTTATATTCTGTAGGATACGCCCAGATCAATAACGGAAGTTTTTCTTTTTTTGCTTTTCTGTCGTAGTTTGCAGGCAAATAAAGTGTTCCTGTCAAAGTAACTCCGTCATTTCGTTTGTAGGTAATTACTTCTTTATAAACATCTTTAATGCTTTCAAACGGATTGGCAAAATGGGTTACTGCTTCAGATTTATTAGATTTAATATTTTTCTTAAAATAATTCGGATATTCGCTTGCCGACTGCTGAATCGTTAATACCTCTCCTTTTTTAGGATCAATAATATCGATGATCTCTTCTTTGGCATTTTTTAGATTTGAAGTGTAAAGTCTTTTCTTTTTAAGAGATTTCATATCCATTTCATCGATGAAAGGATGTTGACCATCTTTTGTAAATCCGTCTCCGATCAGATAAGATTTTTCACCTTTCATATCGATAATGTATCTTCCGAAATCATTTTTCGTCGTATTAAAATTTCCGGGATCGCTGTAAACATCCTGATAATTTCGATCTTCTATTACCTGAGATTTACCTGTATTTAAATCAACTAGATAAGATTTTGTGTTTCTTGTATCGTACCAGCTTTCACCCACGATAGCGTAATGATTGTTGGTCCAGCTTACACCGCCGTATCTTTGTTTCGTTTTAAAGAAAGATTTTGGCTGTGCTGTAAACGGAGCTTCCCAAGTGAAAACCTCATCTCTGAAATCGACAGCTTTCGACTGATCTCCACCATCCAAAGCTTCGGCATAAACCAAAGTGGCAGGTTGATCTGCTCTCCATGTCATATATCTTTTCCCGGTTCTTACAGATGAAAAACCTTTTGGCATAATCTCATTTAAGGGAACTTCATTTACTACTTTCACAATATTTCCTTTTGCATCGTAAACCGTTGTGGTCATTGGAAATCTGTTTAACGGAACAATGTATGAATAAGGTTTTTTAATTGTTGTTACCATTAAATAATTTCCGTCTGGAGAATACGTTAAATCTGAAAAAATATCTTTGTCTTTAAACTTTTTAAGATCACCATTCAAATTAACATGATACAATTCTGAAGCGGTAAGAATTTCAAAATTTTGCTCGTCCTGTGGATTTTTAAGCAAATCCTGATACGTTCTGTTTTGAGAAACTTTTCCGTCTGCTGTGGAAACAATTGGTCCTGTTGGAAGATCTTTAGAAGGATCTGTTAGTTTAGGTCTGTTTTCAGGAAGAACTTTAATCAAGAAGCTCTGAGAATCTTTCATCCAGCTGTAAGGATTTCCTAAATTGGCATTAAGATTATCTTTTGTGATCTTTTTTGCCGTTGCTGTTTCCAAATCAACTATCCAAAGCTCAACTCCGTTATCTGTGGTGTTAGTAAATGCTAATTTTTTTTCGTCAGTCGAAAAAGAAGTATTCGTAATTTTTGGATTTTGCGGAAGACCTTTTACCTGAACCTCCATTTTATCATTCATTTTACGCACCTTCAGATTGTTGGAATACGTTATCGTACTCGAAATATTCGTCACCGGATTGATTCTTAACCCTCCCAGTTTCATTTCCTGCTGATTGAGATCGTCTAACGTTTTATAGGTTGGTCTATAGACAAAAACAACCCAGTCTTTTTTAGAATTGGTTAAAACACTTGGTGGTCTGTCGTAATCTGCAAGCTTTAAAATTTTGGCAGATGGCTTCTGATACGAGATATTTTCCTGAGCTTCATAGAAATTAAGAAACGCAAGAAGACAGATGGTAAGTTTGATCTTCATTATCTTTTGATTTTTTACGAATTTAATGAAAAGTAATTATATTGGCTTGGTACGTTACAATAATCCCAATTTTAACGCAAAATGCACAAAGATTTTTTTAATATCGTTCTCATATTTGTCGTTTGCAAAGGTGTTTACACAAAAAATCCCGAATTTAAAGATCGGGATTTATTATTTTTCATTGTTTTAATTAATCTAAAACGCTCCAACCTCTTTTGGGATTGGTGTTTGAAGAAACTTCCTGCTCGTTGACAATGATGTTTTCTTTTCTCTGTCCGATATAATCAAGCTCGCTCAGTTTTGAGAATATATTTTCAAGACTTTTCAGCATCAGACTGATATGTAAAAGCGGTTCGCCCGAATTGTGGTGATCGTAATTGGTTTCTGCAACAGTAGAAAGCTGGTTTAGTAAAGTATGAGGCGCAATTTCACTCCATTCTAAGCTGTAATTGAGCATTTCTTCTAATTCTCCGGGAACTAAAATCTGGGTAGAATTGTACATTCTTAATGCTAATGTTGCGAAAGTTTCAATTAAAAAAACCGGCGGCTGATACGGAATGATATTTCTGAACTGGAAATAGATGTCTCCGAAAGTATTCACCAAAACATTACACAATGCTTTTACATTTAATGCCAAAGAGGTATTTTGATTTTTATGGGAAGCTTTCTGAATGATTTTAAACGCATATTGCTGCAAATTTCCAATCGATTTTGCAAACCCGTTATAATAATCGATCAAAGCCGGATGACTCTGAATGGATGTACATGGCGGAATAAAATTAGTGTTCACCTGCGCTATATTTCCTTTAAAATCTACTTTCCCTACAACCAGATAATTTCCTCCCGAATAATTGCTGTTCAGCGAACTTACCGGAAGCAATTCGATATGATAATTTGAATGAGCATTCGGATGCCTTGGCGGAATTTCTTCAGGGTCAATATCTCCGAAAGGAACTTTATCAAACGGATTTACGGATATCAAAATATAATATTCTCCATCCATTTGGTTTTCATCAAGATTTAAAGATTTAGCCAGAGATTTTACGCTGACTCTTCTGTCTTTTAATTCTAATCTGTATCCGGCTAAAGTTACGGCGCTGCAATTTTTAATGAATAGCTGCACATCGTTTGTTGCCGTATTGTGAACATCAAAAATGGTTTTATCTGTAAACTCATTAGACAAGGGCAGCAAACCATAATTATAGTTGGTTATGGGAAGAGAGCTTGAATCTCTTATCGTATCAATTAAGAAATTATCCTGATCGTTGAGATGTCTCTGAGAGACTTTCATTCCATCAACCCAGTTGATAGCAAAATGTTTTATGGGCTGTATCATATTGTAATACTTTTATTGGTGTGATTTGATTTATCTTTTTCCTTCTTCTTCGTGCTGAACTACTCTTTTGCAGATCACGACTTCATTTTCTGAAATCGTATTTGTGGTAATATCCTGATCAAAATCGATATATTTCCTGAAGCTGAAAAACGATTTCTTAGTATAAAAAATCCAGTAATAAGGTTCTCTTTGTTCATTTGTCAAATGAATAACCGATTTCGGGTTTTTATGGTTATAATCATCCACTACTCTGAAAAACCAGTCTCCGAATGTTACTCCTGTCGGTAATGTTTTAGCTTTAATTCTAAAACGGTTTGCATCTTCAAGGTTTTTGCTTAATTCAACATTTAAAACCATTAAACGATCAAAATCTGCGCCGTCAAAATCAGGCGGTTTCTGATCCGGAGAATATCTCCAGGTTTTATAAATATCAACCGGAATACTGATAAACTGAATATAGCAGTAATAAAAAGCCAGCGGCACAAAAAATATAAGCACACTGGTTGCAGACATTACAGGGTAGCCCGCTCCTTTGCTGATCCATCCGAAAATCAGAACAAAAAGATAAGCGCCAACAAGAGCACAGGTTACCGATAAAATAGATTCAAATAAAATACTCTTAGTCTGCGAAGTAAAATGTTTTCTGAAAAAATTGTGCATCAGGTTAACATGGAGAATTCCGAAGATCAGATAAATAATCTGTGAAATTAAATACCAATACGGATTAAACGAATTGCCCGCAAAACCAAAAAATCCCGGTAATGCAAGGCACAAACTGCACAAAAGAACATAAACAATAATTGTTTTTATTTTTATGGCAGGCTGACTTTTCCGAATGGCTCCCAAAATGAACATCATAATGACAGCAAGAAGCGGAACCAATATATACCTGAAGAATATACCTTTTACTGAAGAAATTTCCATTTATTTCTTTTAATATTTAGTTTGATTGATGAATTGTAAATATACTTAAAAAAATTTACAGAAACGTAGAATAACCGAGCCTGTTTGCATTTCTTTGGTCGTCTTCCAGTACAAAAGAGTAGTCTTTTTTTTCTGTAATAAAATTTTCTTCAATATCTACAGAAACAGGAAGGCAATAATCGTACAAAGCTTGCAAAATTTTCCTGAAAGGATGCCCTGGAATATAATTTTTCATCTCGTCATAAGGAATCGGACCCACATTTACGATCCAGTTTCTTTCGCCATCCATATGTTTTCCGCTTGCGATGTAAGTAACGCCCAATCTTGAATTTCCTAAAAGAATTGAAGAATCATCTTCTTTCATCCTGTCGATTTCGTTGGGGGTGAAAGTAATCTCAACGGGAACTTTTAGAAACGCAGTCATGCAACGTTCAAACCATTTTTTATCGCCTCTTATATTGTGGAAAAAAGGTAAAATATGAAGGAAAATGTAGGCATTCTGCTTATCAAGCATTTTAATAATCGGCCAGAGTTCGCTGAAAATATAAAGAAGCGAATCTGAATCGCTTGCCAGATCAAAATCATGTTCTTTGAGTAATGCGCTGATTTCGGTAAAAAAAATTTCAAGCTCGAAAGGTCTGAAGAATTTTCTTGCATCTTCTTCTACCCTTTTTTGCTTACGGATCTCTTTTACAACACTTTCTACATTTTTTCTTGAAGCATTCAATGAAGGTGGATGAAAAATACCTTCCGGAAGGTAATCATAGATTCCTTCACGGTACGTTCTGATGTTGAGAACTTCTTCGTCGAAACCCAGATAATGGCTTGAAATACTTTTGATATCTTTCAGGTAAGCTCTGTCGTTAATACCTATTCTTTCAATAAAAATATTGCTTACAGATCTGTGATATTTTAAAAGATTTACAGCAACAGCTTCGGCCTTAAAATCGGTCTGCAGCTTGTTGTAATGCATATCTATCGTGCTGTTGTCATACATATTTTTTCCTGTGATCATGTTTGGTATCGTAAAGATAAAATATCTCTTCTTATTGAAAAAGTATTTACTTCAAATTTTTATATTATAGAACCGGAATTTAGCYTAAAACATTGATTTTCTATTATATTAATCTTTATTAAAATAAAAACCTAGAATTTAACGGAAACTTCTGCAATACCTCAAAATAAACTTTACATAAAATTAACAGTGCTAAAACCAACAAAATATTATTTTGAAGGCATATTTCCATAAGGCTGCCTTATCTTTGCATTTCGAAAAATTAATTAAAGAAATGAAAAGTATTTATTCTAAAATTCTGCTTTTAGCGTTCGTTGCAAGCTCGGTTTATTCTTATGCTTGGGGATTAACGGGGCATCGTGTAATTGCAGAAATTGCCGAAAATCATCTTTCCGGAAAAGCAAAAAAAGAGATCAGAAAAATGTTGGGTCAGGAAAGAATGGCATATTGGGCAAACTGGCCGGATTTTATAAAATCTGATACGACCGGAGTATGGAAACAGGCTTCAGCTTGGCATTATGTAAACATTGATCCGCAGACAGATTTTACAGCATTTGAAAAAGATTTGAAAACGCAGGCTGGAGCCAATCTTTACTCGCAGATCAAAGTACTTTCAAGCCAGATCAAGGATGAAAAAACTTCCGAAAAAGACAGAAAAATCGCTTTGATTTTCCTTATTCACATGATGGGAGATTTGGCACAGCCGATGCATACAGGAAGATCAGGAGATTTAGGCGGAAACAAAATTAATGTTACTTATTTTGGTGACAAAACAAATCTTCACTCGGTTTGGGACGGAAAACTGGTAGATTCACAAAAATACAGCTATACAGAATATGCAAAGCTTTTAGACATTAAATCTAAAGACGAAGTACAGCAAATTCAATCCGGAACTTTAGAAAGCTGGTTGTACGATTCTCATCAGATTGCCAATAAAATCTATGCGCAAACTCCGGAAGGCTCAAAATTGTCTTACGATTATCAGTATAAATTTAATGATATTATGGAAAGACAGCTTCTTTACGGAGGTTTGAGACTGGCGAAATTGCTGAACGATTTGTTCTAAAAGAGTGAATTGTCAATGGTGAATTTTAAAAGTTAATTTTAAATTATCACTTAAAATATTAGAGCGGAACTTTTTCTTTATCTGCATTAATAACAATAGCGAAATTATTAAACGGTTTATTTTAATTATTTTTTTAATTTTAAAACATCTAATTAACTGCTCTTATGAAAACTAAAAACCATTTATTATTATTTTTAGCCCTTTTTCTGTTCACAACAAACTGTAAAGACAAAGAAAATGAAGCAGATATTTTACCAAATGCAACAGAAACCGGAGCAAGAACAGGCGGCGCAATAGTAAATGGGAAAACCTGGGTTGCTAAAAAAAGAAAAAACTATGTACCCGGAATGAATAATGACTATTGGGTAAAAGGAGACTCTACTTTTATACAGCTTCGCCTTGAGAATGTTTCAGACAACAGCAATTTAATGATTAAAGTCGGCTTTAAAAATTCTGAAGTCAATAATACTCATATTCTTAACGGAAGCATCAGCAAAGAAAAAAACTATGCAATGTATTATTCTCCGGATAATGCATTCTCAACAGTTGCAAACCACCCTGAATATACAGGAAAAATAAAATTTACCCATTTTGATTTTTATAAGCTTACTTTATCGGGAACATTCGAATTTAAAGCCCTTAACATAAACGGATCAAATCAGGTGATTGATGTGAAAGAAGGTAGATTTGACCAAAAATTTTACGAGTAAACAAAATACGCCATAATTTACAGCTAAATTCTCAACCATATTTTAACTCAATAAAAAATAATTGTAACGTGTGTAACCTTTTTATTGTTTCGAACGTATAATCTAATAGCAACTCTATTTTTGAGAACAGAATAAATGAGACAATTAAAAATAACCAAGCAGGTTACCAACAGGGAAACCGCTTCACTAGACAAGTATTTGCAGGAAATTGGTAAAGTAGAACTGATTACAGCAGACGAAGAAGTAGATTTGGCACAGAGAATCCGTGCAGGCGACAGAGCCGCTTTGGAAAAATTAATTAAGGCCAACCTTCGTTTCGTAGTTTCCGTTTCTAAACAGTACCAAAACCAAGGACTTTCTCTTCCCGATTTGATCAACGAAGGGAATTTAGGATTAATGAAAGCTGCAAAAAGATACGACGAAACCAGAGGTTTCAAATTTATCTCTTACGCAGTTTGGTGGATTCGTCAGTCGATTTTACAGGCTTTGGCAGAACAGTCGAGAATTGTAAGATTGCCATTGAACAAAATCGGTTCGATCAACAAAATCAACAAAGCTTACGCACACCTTGAGCAGGAAAACGAAAGACCACCTTCTCCTGAAGAATTGGCTGAAGTTTTGGATATGAGCGAGGAAGACATTAAAGAATCGATGAAAAACTCTGGAAGACACCTGTCTATGGATGCGCCATTGGTGGAAGGTGAAGATTCTAACTTGTATGACGTATTGCGTTCTGGAGAATCTCCAAGTCCGGATAAAGATCTGATGCTTGAATCTCTTCAAATTGAAATCGAAAGAGCATTGAACACTTTGACGCCAAGAGAAGCTGATTTGGTAAGACTGTATTTCGGATTGAACGGAAAACATCCAATGACTTTGGAAGAAATCGGTGAAACTTTTGATCTTACGAGAGAAAGAGTTCGTCAGATTAAAGAAAAAGCAATTAAAAGACTAAAACACAATACGAGAAGTAAGATTTTGAAATCTTATTTAGGTAAATAATTTTAGTTTTAAATAATTATTAGCGGAGCTTGATTTTTTCAGGCTCCGTTTTTTTTTACCAATTTGTATAAATTAAAATCTCACGCAGATTTAGGAGATTTGGCCGATTTTTAATCATTGATAATCTGCTTTATCAGCAAAATCTGCGAGAAAATATTTAAATTTAATGGAATTTAATTGAAATTATTTTTGCCACAAATACACGAATTTTTATTTTAATTTTTGAAAATATTCGTGCATTCGTGGCATTTAAAAACTTATAAATGAATCAAATCTCAATCATCGGAGCCGGAATCGGAGGTTTAACTTTAGGAAATGTTCTGAAACAACACAATCTCGATTTTACCATTTACGAATCTGCACCAGAAATAAAACCTGTCGGAGCCGGAATTATGATGGCAGTGAATGCAATGCAGATTTTCGATACTTTAGGTTTAAAAGAAAAAATTGAAAACAGAGGAAATAAAATTCACGGAATATTTATTACTGATGAAAAGCTGAAAACCATTTCAACAACCAATGTTTTGGCTTTAGAGAAAAAATTCAATTCCTGCAATGTTGCAATTCACAGAGCTGAACTTCAGAATATTTTAGCTGAAAATTTAAGTTTTGAAAATATTAAATTAAATCACTCTTTACAACAAATTGAGAAGAAAGAAAATTATCATCTGGAATTTGAAAATGGTTTTACAACAGAAAGTAAAATTGTTTTCGGAGCCGATGGAATTCATTCTAAAGTCAGAAATCAAATTTTAAAAACAGGAAAAATTAGAAATGCCGGACAAAAATGTTGGCGTGGCTTAACTAATTTTAATCTTCCTGAAAAATACTATCATCACGCTTTAGAAATTTGGGGAAAAGGAAAACGTTTTGGTTTTGTGAAAATTTCAGATCAAAAAGTATATTGGTATGCTTTGGTGAATGAGAATAAATTTGAAGAAGATCTTGATTTAATCGAAACATTCAGAGATTTTGACTCATTGGTTTTAGAAATTTTAGAATCAACAAAAAAAGAAAATATTATTCTGAATGATATTATCGATCTCACTCCTATTTCAAAATGGTATACGGAAAATCTTTGTCTTATCGGTGATGCAGCTCATGCAACAACTCCAAATATGGGACAAGGCGCTTGTCAGTCGATTGAAGATGCTTACGTAATTGGAAAACTTTTAGAAAACAATCAAAACTTCAATTTTGTTTTTGAAGAATTTCAGAATATCAGAAGAAAAAAAGTGGATTACATCGTTAAAAATAGCTGGACGATTGGTAAAATTTCGCAATGGCAAAAAGGAAATCCGATCAGGAATTTTCTGATGCGCTCCATTCCTGAAAGTCTTAATCAGAAAATGGTAGAAAAGATTTTAAAGCTGGAAATGTAAAAAAATTGCCACGAATTCACGAATTTTTTTGTAATAAACATCAATAATGATTCGTGCATTCGTGGCAAAAAGGCTTTATATTTTAGATTTATTTAATCCTAAACTCAAGCTTTACATTAAAAAATCTGCCTGTCAATCGTACCGGAACCGGATACATCAGGCTGGAATTTGCATCGGTAATCCATTGATTGGCAATCGTATTATTGATATTAAAGGCATTGAACACCTGCACTCCTAAAGTAAGTTCATCAAAATTACTCAGGAAACCGTAAGTCTGTTTTTTATAACGGAAAAGAAAATGATAAGTATAAAAATATGATGGGAAC
>NZ_JBFRGA010000068.1:0-11908 GCF_052115105.1 Chryseobacterium sp. 2TAF14 | reverse complement strand
GCAGAACCAAATTCAAAAGCGATATCTTTATGGGCAAATGTACCGCCATATTTTCCTTTTTTTACGGTAATTCCGACTGCATTTGTTTTTTCAATCCATTCTGAAATGCTCAATGTAAAATTGGGCAATCCTGCCTGCATTTTAAAGTGGTCAGATTCGACCACTTTAAAATTCGGATTGTTGATGAGTTCCCAAGTGCTCAAGAATTCTATTGCATAACGTGTTCTGATCCAGTTTTTAATAATATCAGCAGCACGGCTTTCGCTATCTTTTGCATTAGCCATATCGGTAAGCGAGATGAAATCTACATTCTCGACAGATATTATCGTTATTTCTGAATTTTCTACACTAATTTTTGCCATTCAACTCTTTGATAAATATTATATTTTCACAAGGTTAGCAAATATACAAAAGCTTTATAACTTTCCTGATATAGTTCGACCCAACCGCACAAGACTTTTTCGGCTTTTCCTGACTGCAAAATCTGTTCCGCATAAGTGTTTAAAAACTCTTCATCAAACTCATCCAGAACAAAAAAAGCGTTTTCAGTCTGCATTTTATGTTTAATACTGATTTCGCCGACACAAATGTTTGGTAAAGTGTACACAAAAACAGCAGGGCTTGGAAAATAATTTTCCTGTGAATTGATGCTCTCCTGATATTTAAAATCGGTGTCTAAACTTGATGATTTATTGGCAAAAACCAAAGCTGTTTTGCTGTGATCTTCATTCTTTAAAATCATTTCAGAAGCTAAGAAAGCGAGTTTACTCAAGTTATCCATCTTATGAAATTTTGGATAATTGAGTTCTAAACTTTTGTAGGCTTCTTTTGCGAAATTGGAAAAATTTTCGGTTTGAGTTTCAAAAATAATTTCGTTATTGAGAATGATTTTTGATTTTTCTATGGTGCAAATGTCTGTTTTCTTCATTGAATTTTTTCAGAAAGTTTAAGGCTTTTTTGTTGGGTTTTGATGAGTGTTGAAAACAGAGAGTACAATGATTTTGTAATCAATAATATCAAAAACGATGAGGTATGGAAACTTTTGAATAAAAGCTTCTCTGTAATTTTTTTTAAGCTGGAAATGTTTCGGATTGTTTTGAATTCTAAGTAAATACTTGTCTAAATGTTTCATAAATTTTTCTCCTAAACCTTTTTGTGCATCTTCATAATAAATATATGCTTCCAGAATTTCCAAACTGGCTTCTTCCTGTAAGATTAATTCATAAATCATTTCAAAGCAGATTTTGCTTTTTCTTTAACTTCCTCCCAGGTGTAAGATTTGCTTTCTCCGCTTAAGTATTTTTCTCGTCTTTCATTTATCTCATCGTAATGCCAATCAGAAATTGTAGGATAATTGTCTTCCTGTTCTTCAGCCTCGATAATTCCTTTGAAAATGCGTAAGATTCTTTCATCGGCAATGTCGATAAACTCGTGAATTTGTTTTCTGATGTCAACTGTAGATTCCATTTTCCTGAACTTTATGATTATAAAATTACAAAATTATTTTAGCATTTCTCCAAAACAATTGCTGCGTTGCAACCACCAAATCCCGAAGCGGTTTTCAGAATATATTTAATTTCTGCAGGCTGATTTTCTTTAATGATATTCAGAGGTTGGGAAGTTCCTGTTTCTTTAAAATTTTTACATGGAATTAAAGTATTGTGCAAAGCAGATTCCATTGAAATAATGCTTTCCAGCAATCCCGAAGCGCCCAAACAATGCCCGTAATACGCTTTTAAGCTATTTAAAGGAATATTCTGTAATTCCATTCTGTTGAAAGCGATGGATTCCATTTCGTCGTTGTATATTGTTGCTGTTCCGTGTGCGGAAATAAAATTAATTTTTTCTGCCGAAACTTTTGCTTCTTTCATTGCATTTTTGATGCTTGCAAACAATCCGTCACCGGTCCTTGATGGTCCGGAAATGTGATTCGCATCGTTGATCGCAGAATCTCCTAGAACTTTAAAACTAAATTTCTCGTTTGAGATTGCTTCGTCACTTTGTTCCTCGCAATGACTTGTCATATAAACTGCTGCTGTTGCTTCTCCAATATTGATTCCGTCACGGTTTTTGTCATAAGGTTTGCAGATTTCCGTTCCAATCGCTTGGAAAGAATTAAAACCTGAAATGACAAATTCTGAAATTTCGTCTCCGGCAATTACAAAAGCATCTTTGTATTTTCTTGCCTGAATCATATTCTTAGCAACGGAAATTGCCATTACTCCAGAAACACACGCATTAGAAACCACAATGGGTTTTGTTTTAAATCCGAAAAAATCAGCAATTTTTTGTGCTAAACTCGAAAGAAATATGCCTTCCGGTAAAGTCTCCTGATTTTTTAATAAGCTGATATTTCCTTTTGTTGTTGATAAAATAAAAGCGGTTTCATCTGAAATTTGATGTTTTTCAACCAAAGGTTTTAAACTGAGCAAAAACATTTTTTCCAATCTTGTGAACTCTACATTGTCATTCTGAGCGGAGTCAAAGAATCTCTCAAATTCTTCTTCTAACTTTTCAGAATCAATCATCGAAGCGTAAAAAGGATCCTGATTTTCTATGATTTTATGTAAAGCTACGCCGGATTTTCCTTCCAAAAGTGCTTTCCAATTTGATTCCACATCAAAACCTAAAGGTGTGACGCAGTTGTAATCTGTGATATAAATTTCCTTCCTCATTATAATCCCATTTTATCTTTCCAAGCCTGAAAAAAATCAGGATTATATAAGCATAAATTATTTTCAGAATCCAGAAAAACCTGAATTGTTTCTCCCGAACAAACCAATTTATTTTCTTCGTTAAAAAGCTCGTATTTATAAATTAATTTTGCAGAATTTGAATTCACAAAAGTTGTAACAATTTTGAATGTTTCGCCGTATTTTAAAGGTAAAAAATGTTCGCAGGTGCTTTTTACAATCGGTGTTACAAATCCTGCTTTCTGAATATCAAGATAAGTCAAGCCGTGCTGTCTTCCGAAAGCTTCTCTTCCGTCTTCGAAATACACGATGTAATGACCGTGCCACACGATTCCGAGTGGATCTGTTTCATTGAATCGGACACGTACTTCTTCGRTACAAGTTAAATCTTTAGACTGCATTTTGTTTTCTTTTTTTACCACAAAGGGCACAAAGGTTTTCACAAGGTTCACAATGATTATTTTGAATCTTATATTGATCCGTTGATTAATCTTTTAACACCATTTTTAAATAAAACAGAATTAAAATTAATCAATAAGCCCAATTTGCAATTGCTTAGTTTTAAATACGTTAAAACTTGAGCAATATGAATGTCGTTTAATGATTCTACAGATTTTATTTCAATAACAACTTTTCTTTCAACCAGTAAATCAATCCTATAGCCAATGTCAAGTTTTATATCATCATAGATTAATGGCATTGGTTTTTGTTTTTCTATCAGTAATCCTGATTTCTTTAATTCGAAGTACAAACATTCTTCGTATGCACTTTCTAAAAGCCCTGTTCCAAGTTGACGGTGAACTTTTAATCCTGCATCAAATATAACTTTTGAAATTTCATTCTCATTCATATCCATTTGTGTTTTATAATTTATTTTTACCACAAAGGTCACAATAGGTTTCACAAGGGACACAAAATAATGCTTGTGCTCTTTGTGCAAAACCTTGTGTTCTTAGTGGTTAAATTAAACTGCATTTTGTTTTCTGTCATAAAATAATGCAATAGCAACCATTGCCACATAAAATAAAAATAAGAAAATCAATTCCTTAGCAATTTCGCCGATTCCGCTGTTTCTTAAAATGATGTCGTAATAAGCATTCAATCCCCAATTCATCGGAGAAAATGCAGCGATTTTCTGCATAAATTCTGGCATTAAAAATACCGGAACCCAGATTCCGCCAACTGCCGCCAAAACCACAACCGAAGTCGCACCAAACGGAGCTGATTGTTCCTGTGTATCGGCAATTGTTCCTAATAAAACGCCAAATCCGATGGCGGCTAATCCTGCAAATAATGTAACGATGATTAAATTGAACATTTTTCCAGTCACATCAAATTGCGGCAAATCCATATACGGGAAAAGGTAAATTCCTACCGCAACCATTAGCAAAAACTGAATGACGCAAATAATAAGATACGTAAATGTTTTTCCTAAAATATGAATATAATATGGAGTCGGACTCACACGTACTCTCACGCTCGTTCCCTGACTTTTTTCTTTAACTAAATTAATCGATAAAGGTACCACAATAAAGAAAATCGCAAACAAGGCCCAAGCTGGAACATTGTGCTGAACGGAATTTGGTTTTGCTTCCAAAGCTGATTTCGGAACGATTTCTTTAAAAGTAATCAAACTCTTATTATCCAAATCTTCCGTTGTCCCCAATTGATCCTGGAATGCTTTGTAGATTTTTTTATTCTCAATCTCGAAAACCATTTTATTGATGGCGTTCATCACAGAATTTTTGAATCCGGCATTGGTTGCAGGGTCGAAATACAGATGAATGTCTTTTGCTTTTGAGGCTACAGTTTTTGTTGAGGCTGAATCAGCTTCAAGACCGAAAGAACTGACAATTGTCTGAACTTTTGAATCAATATTTGAATTGATATCTTTCGTCAGATTTTGAGGAATCACAATTGCCATCTGATAATCACCGGAAAAAACAGCTTCTTTCGCCGAATTTTCGTTGTAATTTGTCAAAAGCTGGAAACTTTTGCTGGCTTTCAGTTCGGATTCTATTCTTTTTGAAATTTCAGAATGGTCGTTGTCGATGAAAATAATCGGAATTTTTGAGCCTTCCAGATTTTTAAACGTCGAATCCTGAATTAAAGTAATGGTAATAATCAGCAGCAAAGGCATTAAAAATATAATGACAATTCCTCCGATATCACGCTTTAGTAAAAGGATTTCCTTAAAAAAACTTCTCCACAGTTTATACAACATCTCTCAGTTCTTTTCCGGTTAATGATATGAAAACGTCTTCCAGGTTTTCTGCGTTGGCAACTCTTTGCACTAGTTCTTCAGGCGTTCCGGTTGCGTGAATTTTTCCGTGGTCGATAATGGCGATTTGAGTACAAAATTCTTCGGCCTCCGATAAATGGTGCGAAGTGTAAATAATGCACGTTCCTTTTTTATTTAAATCTAAAAGATAATCGATTATGGTTTTTTTAGACTGGACATCAACTCCAACAGTCGGTTCGTCCAGAAACAGAACTTTCGGATTGTGAAGTGTTCCTGCAATCAGGTTGCAACGGCGTTTCATTCCTCCCGAAAACTGGTCGACTTTTTTATCTGCGAATTTTGATAAACCCATCAATTCCAAAGATTCATCAATCGTATCTCTTAATTTTTTGTGGCTTAAACCGTAGAGACTTCCAAAAAACATCAGGTTTTCCCTGGCTGTCAAAGTCGGATACAATGCATATTCCTGCGGAACAACGCCAATGATTTGTTTCAGTTTTGTGCTGTTTTTCTGAGGCGACAGTCCGTTGATGGTAAAACTTCCCGAAGTTGGTTTAATTAAACCGGAAAGCATAGAAATCAATGTAGTTTTTCCAGCTCCGTTAGGTCCGAGAATTCCGTAGATTTCGTTTTTAGATATATTTAAAGAAATATCGTTTACAGAAAATTCTTCTGCATTTTTATATTTCTTGTAAAGATTTTTTATTTCGATAATATTCTCCAAACTAGATTGCTTTTCTCAGTTTTTTATAAAAAGCTTCCTCCAAATCAGCAATATGCAACATCGATTTTGAAAGCTGATTGTAAATATCACTTTTAGAATTTCTGTTTTTGTAAACTCTCGCAATATCCACAGCGAAATCTCTCCAAAGATCACCAATTGCGGTAATTTCTTTGGATAATTCTTTCAGCTCATCATTTTTAAGAATGACAGCGGCTTCCTGTAAAAAAGCACCATAAATAAATCTGAATCCGCCACCGCCGGTTCCGATTTCTTCCTGCATTCTGATGAGTTGTCCAAGGTAATGATTGGTTACTTTCGTTCCTTTTTTCTCAGCCCATTTCGGGATGCTTTTTGCCACCCAACGCATTGCTTTTACACCGATTAACGGAACTGGAGCCAGCATATTTTTACAAGTATCTTTAATTCCTTTTTTAATCGCTTCCTCCAGATTTACAGTTTCTGGAATGTGAGTTGGGAAATACATATGACCTTTCGGTGGAAGTGCACCTTTTGCGTAACGTACTTTTTCCAATTCAGCTTCGGAAAGGGAAGTTGCGAAATCCATTACAGGGTCGCTGATTAAAAACCTTCCGTCTTCTTTCCCATAAACAACAAGATTATGAGCATTAAAATGGAATTTATATTCTTCAGGAAAATAAGTCAGGTTGAAAACGCCAACCTGTAAACCTGTCGGGATATTTTGTTCTAAATTTTTCTCTAAAGCAGTTTGCGCATCTTTTGGATTGGAGAATTTCTGTCTTTTGATTTTAATTCCCAGTCTTTTTGCGGCTTTGCTAAAAATCGCACCCGGCATCGGACGGTAGCTGAATCCCGGTGCAAAATTCACTTTTAAGAAAGGTAAATACACGAAAAACAATCCGGAACCTATTCCGAAAATCATGGGTTCGCTGAGTTTTAAACCTTTGTTGAGTAATAGATTGGAGGCGACACCGTTTTCGCAATGTGCGGTCTGATGGTGTTCAAAGTTGATCTTCATTGTTATTTACCGTCGAAGTTTTTTAATTCGTCTACCGAAATTCCGAATGCGTCTGCATATTTTTTCAGGGTAGAATCGATGAGTTTTTTGAAAATTTTAGGTTTTGCGTGTCTTTTCACGGTCCATTGCCATTTATCAACATACGCTGCAAGAACCTGTAAATCCATTTTATTCAATTCCATAAAATAGATAATCGGACTTACGATATTGTTGGCAACATTTTGTCTGGCTTCTTCGATACGCTCATTAATGAGCTCCATCGATTCGTCAAGAGCTGCTTTTTTTGCGTCCCAACCAATGCTGTTTGCTGTGGTGTAATTATCATTTTCATCGGTCACATACAACACTTCGGTCATATTTGCTGACTGTAAATTACTTTCGTCCTGTGGAAGATCTTGCTTTTTCACCCGAAAAAATTCTGTTAATTGTAGTCTTAATAATTGGCTAAAATAGTAAAAATGCAGGACATAGTATAATGTGAATTTTAATGTACTTATTTTTAAAATAGTTCTATTTTACATCATGAAAATATTAAACTTATGTCCATCCGGATCAGCGAAGATGAAACCATAATAATTGTCGCCGAATTCTTCAGGATTTGAAATAAGTTTACCTTCAGAATTTTTAATTTTTTCTGCCCATTGATCAACCTCTTCTCTGGTTTCGGCAGAAATGGTAAAAATGATTTCATTAGATTTTTCGGAATCTGAAATTTCTAAACCAAGATTTTTACTTAAAATTTCTTTTTTGAAAAAGTGAATAATAAAATTGTTTTCTCCAAAGAAAAAACTTGAAAGATCATCTGACTTTCCATTAGATCTAAAACCTAAATGTGTGTAAAATTGTGAGGTGCGTTCCAGGTCTTTTACGCCAAAGTTTGCCCAAATCATATTTGATTTCATTGTTAAATTTTATTTAGATGAGTAAGTGGTCAACTGCAATTTTTATTCCTTGTTAATACTATCTAAAATTATAATGGATTTCTTGCTGTGATTTGTAACAATTAATATTTTAATTCTACTCATAAGCTTTATAAATTAAGTTTCATTATGAAGAAATTTTTTATTTCAGTTTCGCTTTTTTGCACAATCATCGCAATGGCGCAGAAATTTGAGACACAAAAACAGACCGATGCACAAGGATACAGCTTCGAGACTGTGAAAAACGACCAATCTGGTGTAAGAGTTTACACATTGAAAAACGGTTTGAAGGTTTATCTTGCTAAAAACGATGATGCACCGAGAATTCAGACTTATATTCCGGTAAGAACAGGTTCTAATAATGATCCGAGTGATAATACAGGTCTTGCTCACTATTTGGAACATATGGTTTTCAAAGGGACTTCTCATTTGGGAACTCAGGATTGGGCAAAAGAAAAAGCTTTATTAGCTCAGATTTCAGATCTTTACGAACAACATAAAGCGGAAAAAGACCCTGAAAAGAAAAAAGCTCTTTACAAAAAAATCGACGAGGTTTCTCAGGAAGCTTCAAAATTTGCGATTGCCAACGAATATGACAAAGCAATTTCATCTTTGGGAGCAACAGGAACCAATGCGCATACCTGGTTAGACGAAACGGTTTATAAAAATAATATTCCTGCTAACGAGCTTGAAAAATGGCTTAAAGTAGAAAAAGAGCGTTTCTCTGAATTGGTTTTAAGACTTTTCCACACGGAACTTGAGGCGGTTTATGAAGAATATAACAGAGCGCAGGATAACGATGGACGTCTGGTAAATTATGCATTAATGGATGCGCTTTTCCCGAAACATCCGAACGGCCAGCAAACGACAATCGGAACTTCAGAACATTTGAAGAGCCCTTCAATGCAGGCAATTCATAAATATTTTGATACGTATTACGTTCCGAATAATATGGCGGTAGTTTTGGTTGGAGACCTTGATTTTGATAAAACTATAAAATTAGTTGATCAATATTTCGGCTCTTTCAAATACAAAGAATTGCCAATGAAGAAGATGGTTTCGGAAGAACCAATGACTTCTATTGTAAGCAGAACGGTAAAAAGCCCGTCTACACCAAGAATGACAATCGCCTGGAGAACCGATTCTAACGGAACTCAGGAAGCAAGATTGGCAACAGTTGTAGGAGAAATTTTAAGCAACAGTGGTGATGCGGGTTTAATTGATCTTAATATTAACCAAAAACAGGCAACTTTAGGAGCGGGAGCTTATGCAAATCCTCTGAAAACATACGGTTCATTCAATATGTATGTAACTCCGAAAGAAGGACAGAGTTTTGATGATGCTAAAAAACTGCTTTTGGCTCAGATTGATTTAATTAAAAAAGGACAATTCCCAGACTGGATGCTGAAAGCGATCGTAAATGATATGAAAGTACAGCGTATGAAAGGTTGGGAAACTGCAGATGGTTTGGCAACTACGCTTTACAGTACTTATATTGGCGAAAGAACCTGGGAACAGGAGCTTGACGAAATTAACCAGTTTGAGAAAATTACAAAAGCTGATGTTGTAAAATTTGCCAACGATTTCTTTAAAGATAACTATGTTGTGATCTACAAGGAAAAAGGAGTGAATGATAAATTGGTGCGTGTTGAAAACCCGGGAATCACACCGATTAAATTAAACAGAGAAGCGCAGTCTCCTTTCCTTAAAGATATTTTAAGTACAAAAGTTGCAGACATCAAACCTCAGTTTGTTGATTATAAAACGGCAATCGCAACGACTCAGATCAAAGATAAAAAAGTAAGCTTCGTTAACAATAAATACAACAAAGTTGCTCAGGTAAGTTATATTTTCCCGTTCGGAACAGATAATGATAAAGAGCTTTCTTTAGGAGTAAGCGTTTTACAGTATTTAGGAACCGATAAATATACTCCAGAACAACTGAAAGAAGAATTCTACAAATTAGGAATTTCAAACAGCTTCAGAACGACAAATGATCAGACTTTTATTACATTAAGTGGTCTTGAAGGAAATATGAAGAAAGGAGTAGAATTGCTGAATCACTGGTTGAAAAACGTAAAAGCAGATCAGGAAATTTACAATCAAACCGTAAAAACAATTCTTGAATCGAGAGACGTTGCCAAAAAAGATAAAAACAGAATCATGGCGGCGCTTTCCAACTATGCTAAATATGGGAAAGATTCCAGAATGACCGATATTATTTCTAAGGAAAGACTTCAGAATATCAATGTTACCGAATTGATGTCTAAGATCAAGACTTTAAATAATTATCCATACGAAGTTTTCCTTTACGGAGAAAACCAGAAAGATCTTGAAAAAGCRGTAAAACCATTTATAGCAAATGCAACTTTACAGCCTGCAAAAGCGAAAATTTATGCTGAACCTGCAACTGGCGGAAAAGTATTTTTTGCCAACTACGATATGGTACAGATGGAAATGTCTAAAATCGCAAAAGGAAATGATGTAAATCTTGCCAACTTCGGTAAAGCGAATGTTTTCAACGAATATTTTGGAAGAGGATTGTCTTCAATCGTTTTCCAGGAGATCAGAGAGAGTAAATCTTTGGCATATTCTGCTTACGTTTCTTATGCTACAGCTAACGAAAAAGACCACCCGAATTATGTAACCAACTACATCGGAACCCAATCTAATAAGTTGCCTTTAGCAGTAACTGCGATGAATGAGCTGATGGTAAATTTACCACAAATCCCGGCTCAGTTTGAAAATTCTAAAGGTTCGGCTTTAAAGCAGATTGCATCCAGCAGAATCAACAGAACCAATATTTTCTACAATCAAATGGCTCTTAAAAAACTGGGTGTTGATTATGACATCAGAAAGGATATCTACTCTGAAATTCAGAATTTGACTTTACCTCAGCTGACTGGTTTTTACAACACAGAAATTAAACCATTGACGTACAACACGGCCATTATTGGGAAAAGAGAAAACCTGAATATGGAATCGATCAACAAAATGGGAGAATTTAAAGAAGTGACTTTAGAAGAAATCTTCGGATATTAATTTTCATTAATATAAATTGTTTGAAGTGAGGCAGAAATGTCTCACTTTTTTATTTCAACTGATAAGTGTTTTTCTTTTGATGTGATAACCATGTCAAGGTTTAAAACCTTGACACGGTTATCTTGCTACTAATCTATAATCCATGTTCCCAAATCAAGTATTTTGATCCTGTAAATGATTAACATTAAAACAATACTAAATCCATAAATTATAATATGCTTAAATAAAAGTCTTCGAGTAAGTTCTTTTTGAAGAATTACCACTAAAACTAAGCTAGGGAATATTAAAAAAGAGAAAAATAGTATAATTTCACTCATCTGAAATATTGAATACGTAATAAATAATGTTTTAGGGTCTGGATTTGAATAGGATGGTATTCTTCCATACAAAAAATAAGAGTGAGCAATTAGTAATAATAAAGCCAATAAATTTATTAATGGGATGTAAGAAAATATTTTGTAATAAATTGAATATTTCATACTGATTCTTTTCTTGTTTATGATCCAATGAATAAATAATTGTAAATGCTTTACTGAATTTATTTTCTCTTATACTTCAACTGCACCAAAAGATAAATTTCATTTTTTTCCAAATCGTTGCACCAGGTACGTTCTACAACCAGTGCGTTGTTGTATAAACCTTGGTCTTCCATGTTTTCATAATATTCAATTCTTTCGGATGTCTGATATTTAAAAAAAGAAATCAGGTTTACCTCATCACCAACTTGTGGCGCAACTGGAAATTCTACAGAGTTTTCAAAATCAAATTCAACATCGTAGGAATAGAACCTTACTTTTACGCTCATAATTATATTTTTATCAAATATATCGAGAATTTAATCAATAAAAAAACCGACTTCAAAGTCGGCTTCTCTATTTTGTAATGAATTTTTTATGATTCTATTTCCTGAATAAACAAGCTGATCTGTGTACGAATCAGAAGCTCATCATTTAGGAATGTTTCACAGAAAATATTGCAGATATTTTCGTATTGCGAAATAAGAGATGCGTTTGAAATAATCTTGTCTCCAATTTTGGGCAACCCAAAAACTTCAATTTTTTTGATGTTGGTAATAAATCCAATCACTTTGGTGTTTGATTCCGGGTTTTCAAAAAAACTTTGCCCCAGAATCGATGAAGAAGTCTGTGCAGAATGCTCAATTAATCCGGCTTCCACAAACTGATTATTGTGTACAAAAATATTATCAGCTTTAATTTCAAAAGAAGTCACCACCTTTTCCGGAGTATTATCAGCTTTAATTTCAAAAGAAGTCACCACCTTTTCCGGAGT
>NZ_JBFRGA010000067.1:0-12014 GCF_052115105.1 Chryseobacterium sp. 2TAF14 | reverse complement strand
TTCTAAAACTTATAGAGTTAAGAATAATTTAAATGCTAAAAAATGGGTTTCTATGATTTACTCAAAAGATAATCCAAATTTTGAAGTCCGTTATTTTATTAAAGATTATACTGGAAGAACAAGGACTGATGACGATGCCTATTATGAAGAAACAATAGCCGTAGATTCTGCAGTTGCCACTGTTGATTATGTGAATGGAAATAATATAATAGACAGCGTAAAGATCAAAGAATTTAATCCTGAAATCAATCAGCAGATTGCGCCTGATAAATATATGAAAAATAATATGACAGAATATTATTATTTATCTGACGAGATGAAAGATTTGCTTAAAAATGTAGATTCAGTGAAGAAAGACGATTTCTTTTCAGAGAATGTGCATATTTATATCTGGATTGCATTTTTCTTATCAACTTTTATTTTCAGTTTCAGGATTACCGGGCTTCGTTCGCTGCTTTTCAGTGTCATCAGTGCAGGAGTTTTAACCTTGACAATTACTTTGATCACGGTATTTTACGGTCTTACTGTCAGAGGTCAGGAGCAGTTTTTTGTTTCGTATTTTGTATTTTTTATCGGCTTGATAATTTTACTGATTCCGTTACTGAAAATGAATATGGTAAGCAAAATGGTTTCGTCTGTTTTGATCAATATTTCCATGAACGGGTTTGTACTTTTTGTACTTTTAATTTTTGCGATTATCAGCATCCATCAGAGAGCAGATTGTCAAATGATGGTTACTCAGGTAGACTACGATTATACATATCAAAACTGTCCGAATATTTTTGAAGATTTAGGCTTTATGCTAAGTTATATTATCCTGATTATAGGTTTTATTTTCATGTATTTTTATACCGCCGTTTTACAGAAATGGAAGGCGATGCCGGAATAAATTTTTCTAAATATTTTAAAACCTCATATTTTTATGGGGTTTTTATTTAATCTAAAACTAAGAATGTGAATATTATTAAGACACTCCTCGAAGCAGGTTTATTTCAGAAAAAGAAAGTAATTGAGAGGCATTGTTTTCTTACTTTGGAAGGCGACATCGACAGCAATATTTATTATGTTGAAAAAGGAAGTCTGCGCATTTTCATAAGAGATGAAGATCAGGAAAGGACTATTCGCTTCGGATACAAAGAAAATATTATAGTCTGTCTCGACTCTTTTTTATCTGAAAAGCCGACTGATTTTTACATTCAGGCAATCAAGAAAACTGAGATTAAAGTGGCTTCTAAAAAAGATTTTTATGAGTTTATAAGATCTTCGGATGAGAATCTGAAATTGTGGACTTTTATTTTGGAAGACCTGGTTCTGCAGCAGATTGAAAGAGAAAAAGACCTGTTAATAAATTCTCCGAAAGAACGTTTTGAAAGAGTTTTAAAGAGAAGCCCGAAACTTTTTCAGGAAATCCCCAATAAACATATTGCCAATTATTTAAGAATGTCTCCTGAAACTTTATCAAGGCTCAAAAAATCTTGATTACAATCAAGATTTATGATTTACCAAAATTGGAAATTTGCAAAAAAAAATGATGAAAATTCCTTCAAAACAATTGCTTGACGATTTAAAAATAAGTACAGAACAAAATTTAAAATTTGCAGAAAACCTGTTAAATGAAACGGATGAAAAGCTTAATTTCAGACCATCAGAAAAAAGCTGGAGCATTCTGGAATGTCTTGAACATCTGAATCGTTACGGCAATTTTTATCTTCCTGAGATCAGCAAAAGAATAAAAAATTCAGATACGAAACCAACAGAAATTTTCAGTACAGGTATTTTGGGGAATTATTTTGCAAACAGCATGCTTCCCAAAGAAAAGCTCAATAAAATGAAAACTTTCAAATCGATGGATCCTATTCACAGCAAGCTTGGCAAAAGCGTTTTGAATGAATTTATTTCCCAACAAAAACAGATGATTCTTCTTTTAAAAAAAGCTGAAAATATCGATTTAAATAAAGTGAAAACCAGCATCAGTATTTCTAATTTAATTAAACTAAAATTGGGTGATACTTTCCGCTTTGTAATTTATCATAATGTACGACACATCGAACAAGCGAAAAGAAATTTGCAATAAAATATTTAGTTAATAACAGTAGAATCTTTAGCTGATTGAAACGCCTTTGTTAGCTTAAAAAAACATTTAGTAATTTAAAAAATCTTTGTGCTCTTTACGTTAAAATATAATTAGATATAATTTAATTTAACAAAATTTATCAATCTCAGAAAGTAATTTATGAACTCGATTTTGTAATTTTAGGCAAAATTTTAAAAGTGAAAAAATTATTATTTGCAGTTTGCATATCGGCTTCGGCTTTAAGTTTCGCACAAGATTATTCAGTTCCTGCAGCAAGTCCGCGTCAGAAAGTTGAGCAGCAGTTTTCTATGTCAAAAATTACTGTAGATTACGGAAGACCCGGAGTAAAAGGAAGAAAAATCTTCGGAGAATTGGTTCCTTACGGGCAGGTTTGGAGAGCGGGTGCAAACTCTTCTACGAAAATCACATTCGGACAGTCTGTGAACTTTGGCGGAAAAACCGTTCCTGCAGGAACTTACGGGTTATTCATCGTACCAACCGAAAAAGAATGGAAAGTTATTTTAAATAAAGATTTCCAGCAATGGGGAGCTTATACTTACGATCCGAAACAGGATGTTGTAGATGTAACGGTTCCGGTTAACAAATTGACAGATAAACAAGAGTGGTTTGAAATTACTTTAAACCCAACGGATGAAAATTCCGGGAACCTTGTTATAAAATGGGATATGGCTCAGGCGGAAGTAGCTTTAAAACCGGCAAAACCTGAAGCAGTAACCAAAATTGCAGAGAAATTAAAAGAAATCAAAAAAATAGAATCTGACGCTGCAAAAGCAAAAGGCTAAGATTCAAACTTATAAAAGATGAATTTTTCTATTCAACCTATTTTAGAAAACGAAGAATATCAATTGATCCCCTTACAGCAAGGGGATTTTGAGTTATTATACGAAGTGGCTTCCGATCCGCAAGTCTGGAAGCAGCATCCGAATAAAGACCGTTATAAAAGAGAGGTTTTCGAAAACTTTTTTAAAGGAGCAATGGAAAGCAAGGGTGCTTTTAAAATTGTTGAAAAATCTACCGGTGATATTTTAGGAAGTACCCGTTTTTATGATTTTAATGAATCTGAAAACAGCATTTTCATCGGGTATACTTTTTACGGAACAAAATCCTGGGGAAAAGGGATCAATCCCCAAATCAAAAAACTGATGATGGATTATATTTTTCAATTTGTAAACAAAGTTTATTTCCATATCGGGAAAGAAAATCTGCGTTCCCAAATTGCATTAGAAAGATTGGGCGGAAAGAAAATTGCGGAAGAAGAAGTTGCTTATTTTGGAGAACCTGCAAAAACTAATTTTGTCTACGAAATAGCAAAAGAAAATCATTTTTGAAATTAAGTTTCACGCAGATTTAGCTGATTAATAAAACTGAAAATTAATAATATCTAATTCATTATTAAGAAATATCAAGAACTTTTATAAGTGAAACGGCTTTGTGTAACTTAAGAACAATTAGTCGTTAAACAAAAAAATCTTTGCGAACTTTGCGTTAAAAATAATAAATAATAAAATGAAAAAATATAAAATTCAAAAATCACCATTTGTAGTTCCTACAACTGACGGAAAATTAATCGAAGAACATTGGGGAAATTCAACCCAAAACTCAAATATTTCCATTGCTCATATGGTTGCACCGCCAGATTGGAGCGAGCCGCATCAGACCCCTGAATTTGATGAATTTACCATCATTATTTCAGGAAAAAAACAATTTGAAATTGACGGAGAAAATGTTGTTTTAGAAAAAGGACAAAGCATTTTAATTGAAAAAGGAGCAAGAATACGTTACAGCAACCCGTTTTCAGAGCCTTGCGAATATATTGCAATCTGTCTTCCTGCTTTTTCGATGGAACTGGTAAACAGAGAACAAGAAATTATTTAATTATGGCGTTACTAATCTGTCCCAAATGTAAAGAAAATTCGTTTACCTGGTTTATCAACGGGAAAACTCATGTAACAAGCTGGAATTGTTTTAATTGCGATTACGAAGCGAAAGAAACTGACAGCCATAAATCTATCTGCGAAAATTGTGAAAAGAACACAAAAATAAAGCTGAAAGATAAAGAAAAAGAATATCGGTGGTGTTCAAGCTGCAATCAAATAACACCTTAAAAATATTGTTAACCTTTCTGTCATTCTGAATGCAGCAAAGCGAAATGAAGAATCTGTCTTAAAAATCTTAACTTCTTAAATAAAACTTAATGGTTAAATTTAAAAAGTAAAGCTTCTTCCTGTCATCAGAATGACAAAAAGAGTGTCAATATTATTTCAAAATTTCTTTCAAAAACAGAAGCGTATGATTCCAGGCTCTTTTTGCCATCACTTCATTATAATCGGGAGATTTTGGGTCTGTAAACGTATGTTTTGAGTTGGCATAAGTAATAATTTGCCAGTCTGCTTTACCGTCATTCATTTCTTTAACAAGGTTATTGTAATCTTCCGGCGTTACACTTTTATCTTCTGCAGGATTTTCTACTAAAATTTTAGTTGAAATAGTTTCGTTCGGTCTGGATTGATCTTTTCCGATGCTTCCGTGAATGGAAATAACACCGGCAACAGGCAATTTTCCTCTCGCAGATTCTAAAGCACCGGTTCCGCCGAAACAATAACCGATTACCGCAATTTTATCCGAAACCGCTCCCTTTTTCTTAAGTTGGTCTAAAGCCAGAGAAATTCTTTTCTGATAAGCTGCATAATCTTTTTTGTAAAATCCGGCTGTTTTTGCGGCAGAAGCATTGTCTGTAGGAATATTTCCTTCGCCATAAACATCTGCAATGAATGCGATATAACCTTGTTTTTTCAGGTCTTCAGCAGCAGTTTTGGCTTCGTCATCAATTCCTTTCCACGCAGGAAGAATTAAAACTCCCGGAAGTTTTTTTCCTGCATTGGAGGTTACTAAACCATTCAGTTTTTGTGAACCATCCTGATAAGAAACTTTTTTTAAAGTCTGACTAAAGAATGATGTTGCAGTTAGAATTGCTGATAATAGTATTAAACGTTTCATGTGTGAGTTTTTTAATGAACATAAACTATGCAATCAAATTTTAGGCTAAAAAAGTTTTTATTGATTGTTCTTATTTTCGGCAGTAATTAACTCATCAATCTTTTCATTGAAGTTCGATTTTGTAATTCCTGATACTCTTTCCAAAGTTTTAAAATAATTATCATGATCTTCACGATTGAATTTTCCACAGGTTAAAAGTTCCAAAACACTGTTAAAACCTTTTTCTTTTTCAATTTTTCTTACAATAATTGCATTAAGAATATTTTCTAAATAAAGTGAAGTAGAGGCAAGACTGAAGTTTTCCTTATGACCATATAATGACAGCCAATCTGTTTTTTGAGACGCAGAATAAGTATTTTTAAAATGTATCCATATTTGTTCCCATTTGTAGAAAGGATCTCCATCATTGATATAAGAATATCCTTCTGCAACAGGTAAATAAAAATTGTTTTGCGGATATTTTTTATTAATTCTTGCTTTCCAAAGACTGCCGAAAGAGAAGCTTTCAAACTTTCCGTTTTGTGTAGCTACAATAAATGCGCTCTGACTGCTATCGGTTGCAAAGTCAATTCCTAAAAGAAAATTTTCTATATTAGATTCACCTGTTCTGTAATCAATTCCCAATAGTTTATAAGCATTTAAAAATCCATCAACACAATATACTTTTGTTGGGAGTTTTTGCTCATTTAAATTTAAACTTATCTGATTGTTTTTTGCGATAAAATTTTTTAATTTTTTTTCATCAATAATTTTTTCAGAGTAAAAAGTATAGTTTTCTAATGTTTTTGATTTCCAGTTGTTTATAGCCTTTTTTAATGTTGATGATATTAAGAATTTATTATTTATTTCCTGTACTCCTATTTGAATTTTTGCAACTGAATGTTTTATTTTTTCATCTTCAAAATAGCAATTTAGATAAATTGTATAATTACTTTTATCAGTCGTTTCAGCTGATATAACCTCATACATCAAGGTGTATTTTGTGGTAAATATTTTACTGTTCTGCTGATTTCTCAGTTCATCTAAAAACAGCCAGGTTTCTAATTTGTTTTTGGGATTTATAATTGTTAAATCTTTATTTGGAACACTTTTATCTAAAATATATTGACTTAAAACATCAGTTATTTTTTTTCTTTTCAAAGTATCTTCTACAATGTTCAGATTATTGTTTATCAAAACTTTTGACTGTGCAAAAATAAAATTAGAGACAGACAGAAAAAACCAAATAAATAAATTTTTCATTAGCTATAAGAATTTAAGGTTTGTAAAAAATATAGCTTTCATTTTCAAATTTAGCATTGATGTGCTGCAAACCATTCGTTAAAATAATTTCAGAAGCACCGATGATAGAGTTGTATCTTGCAGTCTGCTCAAATGTTTTTTCAGTTAATTTAATTTGTGGAGCTTTACATTCAATCAAAATTTTTGGCTGGGCTTTTTCGGTAATTAAAAGATCGATACGCTTCGTTAAACCATTCAGAACAATCTTTTTTTCGGTAATTAAAGCCGATGTAGAGTAGGATTTTACGGTAAGGTAATAGTGTACCCAATGCTGCCTTACCCATTCTTCGGGAGTAAGCAAAAGGTAAGTTTTACGAACCAAGTCATAAATAAAAAACTTATCTTTGTCTTTCTTGAATTTAAAATCAAAAGTTTCCTGAAAGTTCAGTTTTGGAAGTTCCATTTATATGATGAAAGAATTAGATTTAATCCTCAAAAATATTAAAAATAAAGAAGTTTTACCGATTTATTTTTTTCACGGAGAAGAACCTTATTTTATTGATGTTGCTGTAAAAGCCCTTGAACACGACTTTCTTGAGGAAGACGAAAAGGCTTTTAACCAAACCGTCACTTACGGAAAAGATACAACGTACCAGGAAATTTTGTCTTTAGCGCGACAGTTTCCGATGATGGGCGACAAACAGGTGATTATTGTAAAAGAAGCACAGGATCTGAAATTTAATGAAGAAGAAAGCAAAGCTTTAGATGCTTATGCAGAAAATCCGGTTCCGTCAACGGTTTTGGTTTTTGCCCATAAACATAAGAAGCTGGACAGCAGAAAAAAGGTTTCCAAAACTTTGGCAAAAATAAATGCCCTCTTTCTGAGTGAATTTTTAAAAGATCACACCCTTCCGAAATGGATTGCCGATGAATGCCTCAGATTAAAGATAAAAACAGCGCCCAATATTTCTCATCTTTTGGCAGAATATCTTGGAAACGACCTTTCAAGAATTTCAAATGAGCTGGGAAAACTTAAAATGATTTTAAAAGAAGATCAGCTTTTAGACGGTACGATCGTTGAAAACCACATCGGAATAAGCAAAGAATTCAATGTTTTTGAACTTCAGAAAGCTTTAGGAGCAAAAAATGCAAATGCAGCATTCAAAATTGCCTATTTTATGGGCAAAAATCCTAAAAATAATCCTTTTGTGATGCTTCTTTCCAGCCTTTACAATTATTTTTCGAACGTTATTATTTACAACACGATGAGCGGGCAACCTCCGCAGGTAATTGCTTCACAGATGGGCGTCAATCCTTATTTTATTAAAGATTATGCAGAAGCGGCAAGGTTATATCCCCTCAAACATTCTACTCGTGTAATCTCTATTTTAAGGGAATTTGATATGAAAGGAAAAGGTTTGGGCGCCGTCAATATGGATGATGCAGAACTTATTAAAGAACTGGTTTACAAAATTATTAATGTCGATAAGATTAAAATGAAGGTTTAATTTGTTGATAGTTGTTGGTTGATAGAAAAGCTAACAACCAAATTCTATCAACTAACAACAATTGAAATTCGACATATTAAATATTGACAAGTATCATTAAATTTACTTTAATTAAAAATTAAAAATTACGAAATTAGCACCCTCGAAAATTGATAAAATAAATTATGGAGCAAAATATTTTAGATTGTGTGATCGTTGGATCTGGTCCTTCTGGTTTTACAGCAGCAATTTATGCGGCAAGAGCAGACCTTAAACCTGAATTGTACACAGGTCTTGAACCAGGCGGACAACTGACCACCACAACAGAAGTTGATAATTTTCCGGGTTATCCTGCAGGAATTACAGGCCCTGAAATGATGATGGATTTACAAAAACAAGCAGAAAGATTCGATACCAAAGTACATTATGAAATGATCACCAAAGCTGAATTTTCAAATGAAATTGGCGGTGTTCACAAATTATATGCAGGAAATAAAGAAATTTTAGCGAAATCTGTCATTATTTCTACAGGAGCTACTGCAAAATATCTGGGACTTGATGATGAAAAAAAATATAATGGAGGAGGGGTTTCTGCATGTGCAACCTGCGACGGATTTTTCTACAGAGGAAAAAATGTTGTTGTAGTAGGAGCAGGAGATACTGCAGCCGAAGAAGCAACTTACCTTGCCAAATTGGTAAACAAGGTAACCATGCTGGTAAGAAAAGACGAGTTCAGAGCTTCAAAAGCAATGGTTCACCGAGTAGAAAACACACCCAATATCGAAGTGAAATTTCACCATGAATTGATTGGTATTGAAGGTGAAAACAATCTTGTTGAAAGAGCTGTTGTTATCAACAACCAGACCCAAGAAAAATCTACAGTAGATGTTCACGGAATTTTCATTGCGATCGGACACAAGCCGAATACGGATATTTTTGTAGGTCAAATTGATCTGGATGAAAACGGATATATCATTACTGAAAAAGGTTCATCAAGAACCAATCTTCCGGGAGTATTTGCTGCAGGAGATGTTCAGGATCATATCTACAGACAAGCGATTACTGCGGCAGGAAGTGGTTGTATGGCTGCAATGGATGCCGAAAAATATTTGGCAGAATTGCATTAATATAATTCTTTAAAAAATTGAAGCATCTCAAAAGAGGTGCTTTTTTTGTTTCCAAAATGTCTGATTTTAGCTTTTAAAATTGAAGTTCGTAAAAATAATTTCGTTGATTTTTAGCTGGTTATTAGTTTTGTTAAAATTTGTCTGAAAAATATTTTGCCAACATTTAAAAACGTTTTATATTTGCACCACTGAAAACAACGATACAATCGGAGTTTAAGGAGAGTTGGCAGAGTGGTCGATTGCGGCAGTCTTGAAAACTGTTGACTGTAACAGGTCCGGGGGTTCGAATCCCTCACTCTCCGCCAGGTTAGAARCCAAAATAAGCTAAAACGCTGTAARCATCAATGTTTACAGCGTTTTTTGTTTAAGCGCTATATCAAAAAAAATCAAAATAGGTTACGATTTATATGTCCTATTTCGTGTCCCATTCAAAAAAAGACAAAAATAGGTCACGAAAAATCAAGCAAAGCCCGACCAATAGGCAGTCTAACGATTGTACATCTTGCGAAAAGTGGTAACAAAAAGTAAATTATTAATCAATTAAAGTTATCACACAATGAACAAAACATTCAACCTGTTATTCTTCATCAAAAAGAATAAGATCAGAACAAACGGAACCGCTCCCATCTACTTACGAATCACGATAGACGGCAAGGCAGCAGATATTGCTGCCAAAAGGTATATCGATCCGAAGAAATGGGATGTTAAAGCACACAAGGCATTGGGTAATTCGCAAGAAGCCAAAACATTGAACCTCTATCTTAAAACTTTGGAACAGAAAGTTTACGATTTCCACTACCTGATGCTGAAAGAAGAAAACTTTGTAACTGCAGAGAGTTTAAAATCTAAACTGCTTGGAACGGATATTGAGCAAAGAATGCTCATTCCCATTTTTCAGGAGCATAATGACAAGGTGGAAGCCTTGGTCGGTCAGGATTTTGCCCCAGGAACATTGGAGCGTTATAAAACATCTTTAAAGCACACACAGGAATTCATCACTTGGAAATACAAAGTTTCTGATATTGATATCACACAAATCGATCACGGTTTTATTAGTGATTATGATTTCTGGCTGCGCAGTGTAAGAAAATGCGGAAACAATACTGCTGTGAAATACCTCAAGAATTTCAAAAAGATCATGAGATTATGTATGGCGCACGGATGGATAACTAAAGATCCTTTTCTGGGCTATAAAGCAAAAGTAAAAGCTGTAGAACGTCCTTATCTTACAAAAGAAGAAATTCAGATGATCTACGAAAAGAAATTTGCATCCGACCGATTGAACCAGGTTCGCGATATCTTTCTTTTCAGCTGCTATACAGGTCTGGCATATGTGGATGTCAAGCAATTGTCTAAGTCTAACATCAATATCGGCGTTGATGGTGATCCATGGATTTTTACCCATCGTCAAAAGACCGATACTTCAACCAGGGTTCCATTATTGCCTGTGGCTCAGGAACTGGTTTTAAAATATGAAAATCATCCGCAATGTGTTAATTCGGATGCGCTGTTTCCTGTTTTAAGTAATCAGAAAATGAATTCTTATCTCAAAGAAATTGTGAATGTCTGTGGAATCAATAAGGAGTTGACGTTTCATATCGCAAGACATACGTTCGCCACTACTGTTACATTGTCTAATGGTGTACCCATTGAAAGTGTTAGCAAAATGCTTGGTCACACCAATATAAAGACGACACAGCATTATGCTAAGATCTTGGATAAGAAAGTAAGCGATGATATGGCTGTTTTAAGGAGTAAATTTCAAGTTTAAATTTAACAATATTAGTTATGTAGTTAAATTATATATACCAATGGAAATATAATATAAGAATCAATTATTTATGTGATAGCAAACTTAAAAGATATGATAAACAACGTATATTTGATTGTATTTAAATTATATTTTGATGAATTTTCAAAATTTATTGAAAAAAAATCTCCAATCTATCAATAAGAAGGTACTATAATTAATTAACGGAATATTGGTAGAAAAGCAGTAATTGATATAAATAATCAGCAAAAATTTGTATTGTTGTAAAAAATCAATTATCTCTAAATTAAACCAATATTCCGTAATTAAGCTCTAATCTGTACCTTTTATAACTCTTTCAACTTTATTAAAAATACTTTTTTCATAGTTATCGAAATTTGATTTTAGTTCATCAGATTTTGCTTTGTCATCTAAGCTCTCATAATAATCGAGCACATTAGAAGGCACACCATAATCACTTGCAATTCGTCCATAATCAGATAATGCATTATATTCAAGTTTAACTAATAATCTGTCAATACCTGTAACTTCATCAAATGATTTATTAGTTTCTTGAGATTGAATAAAACGATACATAATATTAAAAACTCCCAAATATTTAACAACTTGATATTTTAATGTATTATAAACAAATTCTGCGGTTTCAGAAATAGCTTTGTCTACAGACATGTTAGCCATTTTATATTTTACAGAGCCTGAAAAACCACTAGTTAAGTAAAAATGGGTTAAGTGAGTTAGTGTCGAATATTCGTTCGCTTCTCCTTTATAATCTATTAAGAATTGTAGCTTTGGGTTTTTTACTATTAAACGAATGACTTTTAAAACAATTTGAAAACCATCATAATCAATATCCATTCTAAAATTTATAGTTCTAATTAGCTCTTTAATATTATTAATTTCCGAGGTAGTTAATTTTTTGATTTCGTCGTAAATAGTAATCTTATCAAATCGACTTACTACCTTGTATAAATTGAAAATTTCATCAGGTATTTCTCGTTTATCTTGTTCAATCTTAATGTTTATTTTTCTTGTTTTGTCAGATTCTGATAAGTATTCATCATTAGAATAAAACAAATCAATTTCATCTTTAGGCGCTTTTAAATCGTAATTTTTATGCTTAATTCCCTCTGGTTCCGAATCAATTGCTTTCATAAAATCATTTTGAAGCACAATGACCCTCCCAGAGTAATGGTATAAAAATCTGCCAGCTCTTCCTGCAATATTTTTAGCATCAAACTTTTTAAGCTCTTTGTCTCCTTTTTTACTATGAAGTACTATTAGATTTTTAGCAGAGGTGTTTACACCTTCAGTAATAG
>NZ_JBFRGA010000066.1:0-24599 GCF_052115105.1 Chryseobacterium sp. 2TAF14 | reverse complement strand
CTCCTGTTTTTTGCGCCTGAAGTGCTTCTGCAAAGTATGGCCCCATTACTTTCTGAGATTCCATATCCGGTTCCATTTTTTGGTCAAGCCAGGAATGCCAAGTATGATTCGGATCATTTTTTACAGGAACAATTCTCATAAACTGTCCGCTGAAAAATTCGTTGAAGATCTGAACTCTTTCGTTTAATTTAATAACCTGTTTGTCATATTCAGATTGCTCTGCCGGTTTTTTACGGAATGCGATGTTGTATTCTTCATCTAAAATATAAGTAAGATTCCCGTTTGCATCAGAAGGGAAAAGATTCATCAGAGAAGTATAACCGTCTTCATCAGCTTTTGTTTTTCTTAAAAGTTCTTTTCCGCCTTTTGCATCAACTTTGATCAACGGAACCATCGTCCAGCTTGGTGTGTCTGTGTTGATTGACAAAAACCATTGTTCAGCGGTTAAATATTTTCCGTCAGTTCCTTTAAATTTATCTTTTTTGTAAAGTTTTCTTAAAACATCTAAAGCCTGTGTATTAATTGGAACAATTCTACCTTCATAATTCTGCACCAAAAGGTATCCGAATTTGTCTGCGTGTTCTTTTGTGATTTTATTTCGTGCAATAATTTCATCCGGAGAAATCATTCTCATTTTTGAAAGTGGCGCTGCTAAAGAATTTTGTTGGTTATCTTGTGGCTGAACCGCTTGAGGAGCTACTTCGTGAGTATGACCATCACCTTCTACATGTACATGTTCTCTGCTTCCGTCAGTAGTTCCGTGAGTTTCAATTTTTTGTGCGCTTAGACTTAAGCTTAACAACAATAAAATTACCGATGCCGCTCTTTTCTTATTGATATCTTTCAGCATTTTATTAAGCTTCCAGAAGTGGGTTCCTTTCCAGAAGAAAATAAAGAACATTCCCCCGAATAACAATGCATAACCAATGTAAGAAATCAAAGTCCCCCAATAATCATGGTTTACAGAAAGTAAAGTTCCCATTCTGTCCGGTGTGTAACTCGCCTGGAAAAAACGGTAACCTTTATAGTTTAGAACGTTATTCATATAGATTTTATAAGGAGTTTCTTTACCTTCATCTATGATTTTTACATGACTTTCGTAGGCACTTGGAGAAGAACTTCCAGGGTAAGTTTCCATTACGAAATCATCCAATTTTATAGCAAAAGGTGTGTTGTAAATTTTAGGACCGAAACCAACCATGATATTCAAACCATCCATTGTAACTTGTTTATAGGCATTCGGATTTCCCTTTTCTACAGAAAGTTCTACAATTTGTTTTGTTTTAGGACCTTCAATTTCAATCGTCATGGCATCAGGAACATTCTGGTCTTTGTTAAAAGTCACCAAAGTTCCGTTGATCGATTTTGTTTCCCCGGATTTGATGTAAATATTCTGCCTTCCTGTTTCTGCAGTAGATACCAAATGAAGATATTCTGCGCCGTTTTTATCAGCAACTAAGCTGTCTTTTTTTCTCTGAACATAGTCTAAAGTTTTCACCTTTACCGGTTTTCCGTGAAAATCGTAAGTGGCTTTAAAATCTTTATGCAAAGGCGACATCAGATAAGGAACATCCTGATAATTCAGCACATCACCATTATCTTCAATCTGAATTTTAAAGAATTGCTTGTCTGTAACAATTTCGTTTGAAGTCTCTCCTTCCCTGATGCTCATTTGCCCTTCAAAACTGATGTATCTCGTAATTGCACCACCGATAAAAATAAAAACAAATGCAAGGTGGAAAACCAAAACCGGCCACTTTTCTCTTTTCCAAAGGCGATATCTTCCGATATTTCCTATAAAATTGATAATAAGCAGAAGCATAATGAGTTCAAACCATTTTGCTTCATAAATTAAGGCTTTTGCTGCGGGAGTTCCGTAGTCATTTTCCAGGAACGTTGCATAAGCCATGGAAAAGGCATAAACCAGCAATAGAACTGCCATTGTTCTGGTTGAAATAAGAATATCTTGGATCTTCTTCATGATTTTTTTTACTTGACATGCAAAAATAAGGATGATAAACCGAAAGCGGGCTAAAAAAAGCTGTTTTTTATCACTTTGAAGGGGATTTAGCTTATTTTGAAACGTTCTTAATAAGCTTGTTTTAATTGTATAAAACATAAAAACAGACATTCATTTCAGGTATAAAATATCACATCAAAAAACAAACGTGTTTTCTCCTAAAAAATATTTAAAATCTAAAAAAAACATTAAATTTGCCCAGACTGACATTATGGAAAAGAAATCACAAAAAAAACAGCCAGAAATGCCTGAAACAGGCAAGATTTTATCAAAACCACGTATTTTTTTCGGATTGACATGCATTGTTTTTGCCGGAGTGCTTACGTTATCTTTTATTTCTTATCTGATGAATTGGAAGGCAGATCAAAGCCAGGCCGGAACAATTTTAGATAAGTCGATAAAATCATCAAACCTATTTGGAAAGCTGGGCGATTGGCTGGGTAATATTTTTATTTTCGAAAGTATCGGGATTGCATCATTTATTGTTGCTTTCCTTTTTGTGGTTTTCGGAACCATGATCTTAAAGAAAAAAATCTTTAAACCCTGGATGACTTTCGGGCACTCGCTTTTCTTTATTTGCTGGCTGCCTATTCTATTAGGAGCTATCACAAAAGGTAATGGCAACGGCGGAGTTTTAAGCGGAGTTTATGGTTATCAGATCATGGATTCGCTTTCTGCTATCATAGGAAATGTTGGTCTTTGGGTGGTTTTAATTGTAAGTATTGCGTTGTATTTTATTCTTGAATTTAATCTTAGACCAAGTTCAATAAAAGCTAAGCTTGATGTAATTAACGAAAATACGATTGGTAAAGTCAAATCGATGATGCCCAATTCTGATCAGAGCTTTGATGCCGATCAGGAACTGGAAGAAGCAGCAGACCAGGAAGCTCCAAATATTACTGTTACAGATTTGTCTGATAACAGGAAAGCTCCGGAAACTACGCATGAAAATCCGGCTGTACAGGAAACACGTCCGGCTGCTGAAGTTGAAACGATTGTAACACCGAATCAGACTTCTTTTGAGGAAATTAAAGAAACAGCTCCTACTTTAAATTTAAATATTTCAACAACACCCATAATTCCTGCAGTAAAACCTGAAGACGCTTTTGAAGCTCCTGTTTCAACTTCTTTTTCTTCTGATGCAGATGAAATTAAATTTAATGTTGAAGTTGCTCCGGTCATTGATATTGCAGATGATGCTGAAAAACAATCTCAGGATTTGGTAGAAAAGCATGGTTTGTATGATCACCGATTAGATCTGGCTAAATTCCAGATGCCTCCAATCGATTTACTGAAAGATTACGGAAACGAAGAAATTTCTATCAATAAAGAAGAATTAGAAGAAAATAAAAATAAAATTGTTGGACTTCTTAAAAATTTTAATGTCGGAATTGCTGAAATTAAAGCGACGATCGGACCAACGGTTACTTTGTACGAAATTGTTCCGGAAGCAGGAATCAGAGTGGCTTCGATCAAAAAACTGCAGGATGATATTGCATTGAATCTTTCTGCTTTAGGAATCAGGATTATTGCACCGATGCCTGGAAAAGGAACCATTGGAATTGAAGTGCCAAGAAAAAATCCAACGATGGTTTCGATGAGATCGGTAATTGCTTCGCAGAAATTCCAGAATACGGATATGGATTTGCCGGTAGTTTTCGGAAAAACAATTTCTAATGAAGTGTTTATGGCAGATTTGTCTAAAATGCCTCACCTTTTGATGGCGGGAGCAACCGGACAGGGAAAATCGGTCGGAATCAATGCGATCCTTACTTCCCTGCTTTACAAAAAGCATCCGAGTGAACTAAAGTTCGTGATGGTAGATCCTAAAAAGGTAGAACTTTCTTTATATTCAAAAATTGAAAGACATTATTTAGCAAAACTTCCGGATTCTGATGATGCGATTATTACAGACACTAACAAAGTAATTAATACCTTGAATTCTCTTTGTGTAGAGATGGATCAACGATRTGATTTGCTTAAAAACGCTTTCTGTAAAAATTTAAAAGAATACAATAAAAAATTCTCTGAAAGAAGATTAAATCCTGAAAACGGTCACCGTTATTTACCATACATCGTTTTGGTTGTTGATGAGTTTGCAGACTTAATTATGACCGCAGGAAAAGAAGTTGAGCTTCCGATTGCGAGATTGGCGCAATTAGCAAGAGCAGTGGGAATTCACTTAATCGTTGCAACACAAAGACCTTCGGTAAACGTAATTACAGGGATGATTAAAGCAAACTTCCCTGCAAGAGCAGCATTCAGGGTAATTTCGAGTGTAGATTCAAGAACGATCTTAGATTCTACAGGTGCAGATCAGCTGATTGGTAAAGGAGATATGCTTTATTTTAACGGAAATGAAATTTTAAGATTGCAATGTGCATTTGTAGATACTCCCGAAGTTGAAAAACTGGCAGAATTTATTGGCGAACAAAAAGGTTATGCTTCTGCATTCTTACTTCCTGAATTTGTTTCTGAAGAAGCAACAAGTACAGTCGGAGCGTTTGATCCTAACGAAAAAGATGCTTTGTTTGAAGAAGCGGCAAGAATTATTGTTTCCACACAGCAAGGTTCTACTTCAATGCTTCAAAGACAATTAAAACTGGGATATAACAGAGCCGGAAGAATCATGGATCAATTGGAAGCAAGCGGAATTGTTGGCGGATTTAATGGCGCAAAAGCAAGAGAGGTTCTCATCAGTGACCTGTATTCTTTGGAACAGTTTTTGGAAGACTTGCGAAATTAATATTTAAAAAGACAATTTTTAACTTTCAGGTTTTATAAAAGTCTAAATAATAGAAAAATTGAAAATGAAAAAAATAATATCAAAAATAGTTTTAGGAACATTGGTAGTAGGAAGTATTGGTTTTGTGCAGGCTCAGAAAATTGATGCTAAAGCAAAGAAAATATTAGACGATATTACGGCCAATTACAATTCTAAAAAAAACTCGTACTTTAAATTTGCTTTCGGAAGCGGTGTAAATGGAGCTGTTTCTAAAACCGAACCAGGAATTTATTATGCTGCAGGTGATAAGTACAAGTTGAAAATCATGGAAACGGAACAGATTTTTGACGGAAATAAAATCTACAACATCAATACGGAAGATATGGAAGTTACCGTTGCAAAACCCAATGCAAACAGCACGATGTTCTCTCCTATCAACTATCTTACGTCTTACAGAAAAGATTACAACGTTGTCTACAGCGGAAAAAAATCGGTTGACGGCATAAATGCAGATTTAATTAAATTGACTCCGGTAAAAGCAAACGGATTAAAATATATTTACCTTTACGTAGATTCTGCAAAAAAGCAAATGCTGAAACTTGAGCAGTACGGAAGCAACAAAGATATCTCTGTAATTTCTATTAAAGAATACAAAGAAAACCAGCAACTAGACCCGAATATGTTTGTTTTTGACAAGGCAAAATTTAAAAATTATCTTGTTACGGAATTATAATTCTAAATAAATATTAAAATTTAAAGTCACAAAGAAAACTTTGTGGCTTTTTCATTAATTTTGGCGAATGTTTAAAATCTTAGACCGATATATCATCAAGACCTTTTTTGGTCCGTTTTTATTTATATTCAGTGTACTGTTTTTTATATTCATAGTAAACATTATCTGGATTCAGCTTGGTCAGTTTATGGGTAAAGGTTTAACGACTTTACAGATCATGAAGCTTCTTTTCTATCTCGGAGTAAGTGTAGTAAGTATGGTTTTACCCTTAACGATTTTATTGGCGAGCATCATGTCTTTTGGTGAGCTGGGAGAACGCTACGAGCTTGCCGCAATGAAAGCCGCCGGAATTTCTTTAACACGAGTAATGGTTCCGCTTTTGGGTGTAACTGCCGTTTTGGCGATCATGCTTTACTTTTTTTCAAATAATATTATTCCTGACTTCCAGAGAAAGGCAAAAAATATGCTTTTCAATATTGCTCAAACCAAACCTGCGCTGAACTTTACTCCGGGACAATTCATCGATCAGATTCCGGGGGTGATGGTGAAATTTGATAAAATAAAAGGCGAAGACGGACGAGACCTTGAAGGGATTTTTATTCATAAAAAAGCGGGTAATTACGAAAATCAGCAAACGATTGTTGCCGAAAAGGGAAAATTTGCCAATGCCGTCAATAGAAAATACATGAAGCTTATTTTATATAACGGAACTGTAATTGAAGACAGCTATGCCGGAAAAGCCGATAATGTAAGAGCAAAACAACCGGATCAGGCTATAAAATTTGACACGTTAACAATCCATTTCGACATCAGTGAGCTGATCGATAAAGCCATCGAAAAAGAACAGATTACCGATGATTACCGTTTTCAGACGTATACCGAACTTTTTAAAACTATCGATAAAACCAAAAAAGACAATACCAGAACTGCAGATAATATCAGCAATGATATTATTTCGCAAACCAATTCTGTGGTCACTTATATGGAGAAAAACAAAACCAAAGCTCCTGTAAAATCACAATATAAATTAGATTCTATAAAAGGAGATAAAAAGCTTCAGATTCTTAGCAATGCTTATTCAAGGCTTGATAATCTGAAAACCAATCTTGATTCTAAAGATAAAGAGCTTGATCCGAGTATAAAATACTTTAGTAAAGTGGTTATTTATCAACAGAGGATTCTCACCTATTCTTTTACGTGCATTATTTTCTTTATGATTGGTGCGAGTTTGGGATCTATTATCCGAAAAGGAGGAATGGGAGTTCCGGTTATCATAGCGATCGTTATATTCATTATTTTCTACGTTATCAATGTAGGTTTTGAAAATGTGGCGTGGTCCGGAAATATGAGTCCGTATCTTGCAGCCTGGCTTCCCAATATCATCCTGTTTCCTTTCGGGATTTTAATGACCTATAAAGCGCTGACAGATTCTCAGCTATTTGATTCTGAAAAATACAAAGCCTTCTTTAAGCCTGTTATAAAGCTTTTTGTAAAGCAGAAAGAACATAAACGTTATCAGTAATTAGATAAAAAGATAAAAGATAAAAGATAAAAGATAAAAGATTTATAGCTAAACCTCTGCTCTTGTGGATTATGGTATTAAATTTTTTCGATATTTAAAAATTAAATCCGGAAGTAATTTTCGGATTTTTTTTATAATTAAATACCTAAATTAATATTTTTCAAAGTGAGATTTTTATTTTAATTAAAAGCTTGTTATAATCTTTTAAAAAACATTAGCGCCATTGTGTTGACCAACTATTTTTAAAATCAAATATTAAATATTTTCAAGCCTCTTATTTGCATATTTTTTGATATTTCAAAAACCAAATCTAAATTACATGAAAAAGCTTCTTCTGTTACCAATTGTTATACTCTTATTTTCCTGCGAAAATAAAAAGAAAGAAACAGATTCAAATTTACAATCAGACAGTTTGCAAACAGTTTCCGTAAAAGACAGTCTACCTAAAAACAGTAATTCTCCGCAGAGTTTAGATGAAATAAAAACAGAATACGCTTTACTTAATAATCAGTTAATCGCCAAAAAGCTTGATTCTGCAAGTTTCGATTATGAGTGCAATGAAGTTTCTGGAAATGTGGTTTATTACAGTTCAAACGGTGAACTGAAAAGCATTAAACATTTTCACGGAGACAGCCATTTTTCTTCGGTCGAAAATTATTACTTAAAGAATGGTAAGCCTTTCTTCATTTTTCAGGAAGAAACCGTCTGGAATTTTGATGGCGGAACACCGGAAAAACCTGAAACCAAAGATGATGTAAAGGAAAAAAGATTTTATTATGTCAATGATAAATTGATTTCCTGCAGAGACAAAAAATATACGCTGCGAACCAAAAATCAATCAAAACCTGAAAATGTTTCTGATGGAGAAAGTAAAAGCTGTAATGATTCAGAATTAAGAAAAACCTTTGAAATTCTTATTAAAAACCAAGCTAAAAAAGGAAAATCAGATTGTATTTTATAAAACAAAAGAAGAGAGGACTCATCACGGAATCCTCTCTTTTTTATATTTTCAAAAACCTGAAAATTATACTTTCATAATTTCAGCTTCTTTTGTCTTCAAATGATCGTCACAAGACTTCACGTATTTATCGGTAAGCTCCTGAATTGTAGCTTCCACATTTTTTATTAAATCTTCAGAAACTCCGTCTAATTTTTTTAGTTCTTTTAAACCGTTTTGTCTTGCGTTTCTTACAACGATTTTGGTGTCTTCAGTTTCTCCTTTAGCCTGTTTTGCCAGTTCCTTTCTTCTTTCTTCTGTTAAAGGCGGTACATTAAGGATGATGTTTTCACCGTTATTAGAAGGTGCAAATCCTAAGTTAGAATTAATGATCGCTTTTTCGATAGCATTAATTGCGGTTCTGTCCCACGGTTGAATAGAAATGGTCATCGCATCCGGTACAGAAACGTTGGCAACCTGATTAATTGGAGTTAATGCACCGTAATATTCTACCATCACATCCTGAACCATGCTTGTAGACGCACGTCCCGCTCTGATTCTTTGAAATGCATGATCAAGGTGCTTAATAGCTGCTTCCATATCATGTTTTACAGATTCTACGATTAGATCTAATTCTTCCATTATATAATAAAAATTTGATAAGTTACACATTAATAATATGAATAATAAGTAATGGGTAATTGGTAATAATTAAACCTTATCCCTAAAACCTATTACCTGCTACCTGATTACAGATTAACTAAAGTTCCTACATTTTCTCCGTCTACAATTTTCAATAAATTACCGTCTTTGTTCATATCAAAAACAATGATTGGCAATTTATTTTCGTGGCTTAATGTAAAGGCAGTCATGTCCATTACCTTAAGGTCTTTTTCAAAAACTTCTTCGAAAGTTAAAGAATTATATTTTACTGCATTTTCGTTTTTCTCAGGATCGCTGTCGTAGATACCGTCAACTCTTGTTCCTTTTAAAATAACATCAGCTCCAATTTCGATAGCTCTTAGTGTTGCCGCAGTATCTGTTGTGAAATAAGGGTYTCCTGTTCCGGCTCCGAAGATCACTACTCTGCCTTTTTCAAGGTGTCTTACCGCTCTTCTTTTAATAAAAGGTTCGGCCACTTTATCCATTTCGATCGCAGATTGTAGTCTTGTTCTGATTCCCACATCTTCCAAAGCGCCCTGTAAAGCCATTCCGTTGATTACGGTTGCAAGCATTCCCATATAGTCGCCCTGTACTCTATCCATTCCTTTTGCAGCTCCTGCTACACCACGGAAAATATTCCCTCCTCCGATTACAATCGCAATTTCGCAGCCTCTGTCAACCACTTTCTTGATTTCCTGAGCATATTCCATCAGTCTTTCGGTATCGATACCGTATTGTCTGTTCCCCATTAATGCCTCACCACTCAGTTTCAGAAGGATTCTTTTATATTTCATTGTATATTTTAATAATAGTTTTTTGAGAATTTATTTTCCCGAAAATTAACTTTGCAAATATAATCATTAAAAATATTGAAAAAAAGAAAAATATTATACATAAATAATGACATAAATATTTTGATAAGTAGCAAAAAGAATTATTTTTGCATTAATTAAATACTGATTTGAAGAAAGTTCTAATTTTTTCACTATTTCTCTCGGGAATTGTTTCGTTTGCACAAACCGGAACAAACGTTTATTCTTTTATGAATATTCCTGTTTCTGCAAGGCAGGCTGCTTTGGGCGGCGATGCGATTACAGTTAGAGATCATGATGTGTCTTTTGCGATTGCCAATCCGGCTTTGCTTAATAAAGATTCAGATAAACAGCTTTCTGTAAATGCTTCTACTTATTTGGCAGATTCGAAGTTCGGAACGATTGCTTTTGCAAAAGATCTGGATAATGGTCATATGGTAACCGTAAATGCAAGATATTTAGGCTACGGAAATATCCCGAGAACCGACGAAAGCGGTTTTGAAATGGGAGAATTTTCAGCTTCTGATGTTGCAGTGGGAGCTGGATATGYTTATCAGTTTGAAGAAGACTGGACGATTGGAGGTGGTTTAAATTTCATCACTTCAAAAATCGATACTTATACTTCTTCTGCCTTGTCTGGAACTTTAGGGATGACTTATCACAACAAACAAAGCAAAGAAGTGGCTTCTGTAGTTTTCAAAAATTTCGGATATCAGTTTAAATCGTTCAATGGCGAAAGAGAAAATCTTCCGTTTAGAATAGATTTAGGATATACCAAAATATTAAAAGTAATTCCTCTTGCGATCACCATTACCGCACACGATTTACAGAAATTTGATATTTCTTCAGATTATAATGTGAACGGTCAGGAAATTGGCTTCGGAAGAAAAATTGCCGATCACTTTTCTCTCGGTGCAGAACTTTTCCCTGAAAAAGGCTTCAACATCAGATTGGGTTACAATATGAGACGAGGAAATGAGCTTGCCGTGGTTGATCAGCGTAACTTTACCGGATTATCTGCAGGTTTTGGTCTGAAGATTTCCAAATTCCGTTTAGATTATGCTCATGTGAGATATCATAATTCTTCCAACGTCAATCAAATCGGAATTTCTGTAGACTTAAGCGGTCATCGAGGAGAGTAAAGATTATTTCAAAACGTACCATATTAAACTTTATCATTAATTCATACTTGATTTTTTCATAAAATTTCTTGAAATTTGTGATATGAAAAAACCAGTAATCGCTATTGATGGCTTTTCTTCTACCGGAAAAAGCTCCATTTCAAAAATTATTGCCGAAAAATTGGGCATCGTTCATTTAGACACAGGTGCTTTATATCGTGGGATTACTTGGTTTGCCCTGCAAAACTGTGTAGATCAGGATGGAACGATCAATTTGCAGGAACTTTTTAATTCTTTACATTTAATTGAATTAGAATTTAAAAAAGAGGAAGATGAATTGGTTCTTTTCCTTAATCATATCAATGTTTCTAAAGAAATTCGTACCAATGAAGTATCTGAAAATGTAAGCCTGATTGCCAAACAGAAAGAGGTAAGAGACTTTTTACTGGAAGCTCAAAGGTCAATTGCAAGAAACGGCGGAGTTATTATGGACGGAAGAGACATCGGAACCGTAGTTTTACCTGATGCCGATTTTAAGTTTTTCCTTACTGCAAGTATTGATGAGCGTACAAAACGCAGATACAACGAACTTTTATCTTTAAGCATTGAAGCTGATGAAAACCAGGTAAAAGAAAATCTTATTGAAAGAGACCGTATTGACAGTGAAAGAGAAATTTCACCGTTGCGACAGGCAGAAGATGCAATTGTAATTGACAACACGAATCTGACAAAAAGTCAAACAATCGAAAGCATATTGCAATATCTTACAAAAATTAACAATTTTTATTAGACATAAACCTTGATTGGTATATTAATTGTAACCTTTTAAAACGAAACTAGTATTTATTAACTATTAAAAAAAACAAAAAATGTCTAGAAAAGGAAATAATACAGCGGGTATTTTGGCAGGGCTTTTAGCAGGTGCTGCAGCAGGTGTAATTTTAGGAATGCTTTATGCTCCTGAAGAAGGTAAAGAAACAAGAAAAAAAATCAGAACAAAAGCTGAAGATTTAAAAGATCAGGCTAAAAATAAATATGGTGAAGTATCTGAAAAGGTAAAAGATCAGTACGATAGTATTTCTTCTACTTTCAAAGAAACTGCCAGTAATGTAGCTCATACCGTAAAAGACGGATATGATAAATACAAGGATCAAATTGTTTCTAAGACTACCGATATGGTAAAAGATGTAGAATCTGGATTGAACGATCTTAAATAATTATATTTAATTCTTTTATTAAATATAAAAAAGGAACTTTAGGTAAAAGAGTTCCTTTTTTTGTAACTTTTAAAAAAATATAAGGATGATTGAAACGATTAAAGAATACGCATCTAAGAGAATAGATCTGCTGAAAATTGAAGCCACAGAAAAATCTTCAATTTCTGCAGGTGTTATTGCCTATCTGGTGATATTGTTAGTGGCTTTTGGCTTTTTTATCATTCTTTTCAATTTTGGTTTAGCGTTTCTTATTGGTAAAGCTTTAGATAATTATTCATACGGATTCCTGATTGTTGCAGCTTTTTATTTTGTAATAATGCTTTTTGTTGCTACTTTTAAGAAAAAAATCGTGCATATGGTTGCCAATAAAGTTATCGAATTTTTAAATCACTAAACTATGGGAAGAAATTACGAGAATCTGGAAGAGCTTAAAAGAAAAAAGAAACTTTTAAAAGATGAGATCCATGATCTGGAAGCGCTTTTAACTTTTAAGAATACCAAAGAAAGCTTGAGTGCATTTACCAATGGGCTTAGCGATCAGTATCTGAAAGAAAAAGTAGACGAAGACGGTGAAGAAAAAACTGTCATCAGAAAAGATGTCATTGCAAAGCAGATCACATCTGAAGTAAAAGATCTTTTTTTAAGTAAAAATACAGCAATGGGAATTGCAGGAAGCGCGTTCAAAGGTGATGCAATAGACACTGTTGTTAAGCTTGCAGTGACTGCTTTTGTTGCAAATTATGCAAAGAAAAATCTGAAAAGCTCAAACTGGAAAAAGAAAATTTTAGGAGCAGCTTTAATTTATGTAGCACCTATTGCTTTGAAATTTGTCCGCAAAAAGTTAGAGAACTATCAAAAAACAAAAAGTTTATCCAGCATGGAGCAGCTTATATGAGTTTTAGAGTCGGAGTGTTTGAGGGTTTTAGAGTATGATTAGGTTGTTGCCTTCTCAAACACTAAAACCCTCAAACACTCAAACTTTAAAAAGCTGTCCCAAAATAATTCCTGCAGCCATAGAAACATTTAGGCTTTCTGTAGACTGTGATTTTCCAAATCTTGGAATTGTTATCTTCCTGTGAAGGAGTTTTTCTGTTTCCTCACGCATTCCGTTTCCTTCGTTTCCTAAAATCAGATTGATCTTCTTAGGTTTTTCAAATTGATAAATATTTTCTCCTTCCATATCGGTTCCTACGTTGGTGTTTTCAGTTTTTGAAAGGTATTCAGCTAAATTGCAATATACCATATTTACTCTTGTAAAAGAACCCATCGTTGCCTGGATAACTTTAGGATTATAAAAATCTACGGTATCTTCACTACAGATAATCTGTTCAATTCCGAACCAGTCTGCCAAACGGATTATCGTTCCTAAATTTCCGGGATCCTGAATTCCGTCTAAAACCAACTGGAAATCTTTATCCTCAAACTGAGACTCTTTCAACGGCTCACAAACAGCCACAGAATCTTTAGGATTTTGCAAAAAGCTTATCTTTTTTAGTTCATTTTCAGTAATGTGGGTAAATTCCACATCCCTCAAAAATATTATAAAATAATATCATTTGCAACATTTGTCGCTTTAGTTTCTGCTTGCAGCACAACAAAGAAAGTTCCGGATGGAGAATATCTGCTTACCAAAAACAATTTTGAATTTGAAGATAAAAAACAGTTTTTCGATGACGAGCTGGAAGATTATGTACAGCAAAAACCCAACAAGAAGCAGCTGCTTTTCGTGCCTTTAAGCCTTCTTTTATACAATGCGGCAAATCCTAAATACGATACGATTCTTAATGAATATATGACTTACCCGAGTGAAATGAGAAACCAGAAACTAAGAGATTCTCTTTTCATTAAATACAATATGCAGAGCAGCGTCGGGAAAAGTCTTTTCATGGACAGGTTGTATCACAATTGGGGAACTCCGCCGGTAATTTTAGACCAGACAAGAACCGAAAAAAGCGCTCAGTCTATTGAAAAAAGAATGACTTACAGAGGTTTTTGGGATGCAGAGGTAAAATACGCCCACAAGCTTGATTCTGCAGCGAAAAAAGCATCTGTAAAATATTCTATTACACACAACAGCCCTACCAATATCAAAGCGTATTATTACAATATTCCGGATTTAGGGATTAAAGGAGTTTATCAGCAAAAATTGCATGAAAGTCTGGTGAGAAAAGGGAAATTGCTTGATCAGACTGTTTTGGAAAAGGAAGTATCAAGAATCAATGAATTGATGCGTGAAAATGGTTTCTACAGATTCAATGCTGCCAATGATGAAGTTTGGTTTGTGGCAGATTCGTTGCAAAGCAGAAAAGAAGTTCCGTTGGTTCTGGAAATTCATAAAGATTCTGTAAACCGTCCTTACAAAAGAGCAACTTTTGGAAATATCGACGTAGCAATTGTTAATCGTCCCTCAGATTTTCCTAAGAGAACAGTGAAAGACAGCTTAAGAAGAATCAGATTTCATAAAATCAATGAAAATTATAAGACTTCGGCATTGTGGAGAACGATTATTGTTGATAATAAAACAATATATGATCAGAAAAAGCTGGATCTAACCAAAAGAAACCTTTTGGCAATGAATAATTTCAGCATTCTTAAAGCCAGAGATTCTCTGAGACAAGGCGGTGCAAGTTCGCCAAACGACAGTATTGTAGATGTTTTATACGTTCTAAAACCTTTAGATAAATATGAGCTGAAGATAGGAACCGATGTAAACTATTCCCAATTATTAAACTTAGGAATTTCACCTTCTGTAGATCTCACTACCCGAAACGTATTTCGTGGTGCAGAAAACCTTACAACAAGTGTTGCTGGAACTTTCGGATCGATCAGAAATCCTAAAAATTTAGATAAAAGGATTTTAGCTTACGAATATTCTGCGCAAGCTTCTTTAAGCTTTCCGAGATTGTTGCTTCCATTCAATTATTATAAGCTGATTCCTAAAAGATACACTCCTACTTCATCAATTGTTTTGGGAGCTTCGGTGCAGAACAATATCGGTTTGGGAAGAACCAACTTTAATACAGGTTTAAATTATTTTGCCAATGTAAACGATCAGGTTTCTCACCGGTTAACTTTGTTTAATACCCTTTTTAGTTTAACTAAAAATAAAGACAGCTATTATGATTTTTTCGTGAACGATGATCTGGTAAGACAAACTGTTTTCGACGATTATTTTATCACTCATCCACAAGTAAGACAGGATTTTGAGGCGGGAATTTTATCCAGAGACCAGGTTTCGGAAAGAATCATCGGAGATTTAGGATATGCAGCATCACTCGATCCTAAAAGAGCAGACGATTTACTTTCCTTCTTAGGAACGAATAATAGTGGAATTTTAAGAAGTCCGGAAAGAACAATTTTTGGGATTCCTTATGCTCAGTTTGTAAAGTTCGATTTTGATGTAAGAAAATATTTTAAATTTAACGGTAATCAGACTTTAGTATTGCGGCAGTTTATCGGGTTAGGTATTCCTTACGGAAATTCTTCGACGATGCCGTTTGTACGATCATACTTTAACGGAGGCTCTAACGATATCAGAGCTTGGGTTGCATTTGGTGGTTTGGGACCGGGAGGTTCTCAGATTGATGAGAGAGTGCGTACATATTTGATGGGAAATATTAAGTTAACCACAAATATAGAATACAGAATTCCGTTTACCGAAATGTACGAAGGTGCTATTTTTACAGACATCGGTAACGTTTGGAATACAGAGAATAATGGTTTCGATGATCAGTTCAAATTCAATAAATTCATAAGAGAAATGGGTGTCGGTAGCGGATTTGGTCTTAGAGTAAACGTTGCCTATATTACATTAAGGGTAGATTTGGCATACAAAATTTATGATCCGAATAAACCGGAAGGCGACAGATGGAGATTCCATGACATCAAACCTCTGAAACCTACATTAAATATAGCGTTCGGATATCCTTTTTAATCAGGAGAAATTCCAAGAGTAAAATAAATTACAGCAGCCACTCTCGCCAAAATTTCGCGGGATTGGTTTCTGTAATAACTCTCAGGTTTTGTGACATCCTGCGCATCGAAACCTAAAGCGTTCATTTGATTATTTCTTGCAAAAAATAACGCTCTCAAGTTGTGAAATCCCTGCGAAACGATAATCACGTTTTTCTTTTTGTAAACATCTTTACAGCGTAAAATACTTTTGTACGTATTAAAACCTTCAGGATCTTCTATTATGATTTCTTCAGGCACACCTTCCTGATAGATGAGGTAATTTTTCATCGCCGCAGGTTCGTTATAACCTTTACTTTTCTCGCCGCTTACAATGATTTTTTTAATTTTTCCGTGATGATACAGAAGTGCAGTTGCATCCATCCTTTTGGTAAAATAAGGATTGGAAAGACCGGAACGCATCCTTGGAGAAGTTCCTAAAACCAGAGCAACTTCTCTGGGCGGAATTTTTGAAATCTTGGTATAAGTTCTTCCGTTCGTAAGCCCGAAAACCCAAGCATTAGACAAACATATCAGAAGAAAAATAATTTCTACTGACACAAAAAATAATTTGAATATGTTTCGGATGATTCTCAATTGAAATCAAAGTTAAGCTTTATTTTCTTAGTTTTTGCAATCGACATGCAAGTCTGTACCCAAAAGCTGAAAATCTACCTGTACATTTTCAATCAGCGGAAATTCTTTTTCTACAGGATAAATATCATCATTAAATTCTTCAAACAATTCAAAATGAATGTTCTTTTTCGGAATTCCGTGGTGATAGCATGCATTGGCTAAAGTTTTTATCATCTCCCCTTTTCCGCAGATTAAAACCTCGTCAACGGCATCCCAAATGGTAGATTCTTCATCCGTATCATCAAGATGCAGGATCTGATTAATAATTAAATTTAATTTTTTTTCGTCTAATCTTCCGTAGAAAAATTGGTCTGCGGTTTTTTCCTGCGAATAGAAATAGAAAATCTGAAGCCTGTTGTGATGTTGTTTTGCAAGTTGATCTAAAAGATCACGATAAATAAGCTCTTCAGAACTTTTATTTCCAAAAAAAAGAAAAAGTCTTGTTCGCGGTTCATTATGAAGGATGTTTTTAAAATGGCTTAAAACAGGGGTAATTCCTATTCCTGCCGCAAAACCTACAATCGTTCTGAATTCGCTGGGTTTAGAAACCAAAGTAAATCTTCCGTTAGGTTTACTTACCAAAATTTCATCACCCACATTATAGTTTTTGTAAAGCTTTGCAGTTGCGCCATTCTGAGAATTAACTTTAATTCCTAAAGCAATTTTTTTTTCATACGGAGCCGATGTCATCGAATAATCATTGATCACCTCTTTTCCTTCTGCATAGAATTTTATACTGACAAACTGCCCCGCTTCAAACTTAAAACTTTCTTTCAAATCCTCCGGAATTTCAAGCTCCAGCGAAAAAGTATTTTTGGTCAGGTCTTCCTTTTTAGCTATTTTTAGGCGGTGAAACTGCGTCAGTTTTCCTTTATAGATTTGTTGTTCCATACTTCATCTCAAAAATAAATAAAAAATAATTAGCAAACTGACCTTCATGCAAATTTCTTGCTATAAACCAATGATAAATACGTGTCGTATATTTCATTTTAACAAAGAATATTTAATTATGAAAAAAATAATTTTAACTGCAATTTTAGCAACTGCTCTCATCGGTTGTAAAAAAGAAGCAGAAAAAACGGATGAAAATATAAGCGTAGTCGATTCTACAAATATTCAGAGCACACCCGAAGTTAAAACACCTGAAATTACACTTAAAGAAGTTGACCAGAAAGGTTTAACAGAGATTTTAGCTAAAAACAACGATACTTTATATATAACCAATTTTTTTGCAACTTGGTGTGGACCCTGCATGATGGAAATACCTCATTTTAAAAAGAAAATTGAAGAATTGAAAGATAAACCCGTAAAATTTACATTTATCAATATTTATAATAAACCGGCATGGCAAACCGAAGTTCCTGCTTTTGCGCAGCAAAGTGGTTTGGCAGATAAGATCCTTCTTCTGGATGACAGCAAATTGAATCAGGATTTTTTTGTGAATTTTCAACAGTGGGACGGAAATAATATTCCATTTACTTTTTTCAGAAAAGGCGATAAAGCCGAAGAATCTGTAGGCTCAATGACCGAAGAAATGCTCAATTCAAAAATTGATTCTTTTCTAAAATAAGATTATTCTAATTTCAAATGTCTAAAAAATTTAAAATCCTGTGTCTGTTTTTGTTGATCGCAGTTATTTTTACAGCGGCCATTAATCTGAATACGGGATTTTTGTCTTTAAATCTTCAGGATTTTTTTCAGGATTCTGCCAATAGCCAGATTGCAGAAATTCGGGTTAACCGTGTTTTGGTAATGCTTTTGGCGGGAATTTCAATTCCCACTTCTGGTTTTCTGATGCAGGAATATTTTCAGAATCCTCTTGCCGGACCTGATATTTTAGGAATTACTTCTGTTGCAAGTTTGTCTGTGGCATTTTATATATTTTTTTCACATAATATTTTATTGCCGGAGTTTCTGCAAAATAGTTTTCTAAGTTTATCAGCAATTGTCGGAAGTTTGTTATTGATGCTTGTTTTGCTGTCGATGTCAAACAAATTCCAGGATAAATCTTACCTTATTATTTTTGGGTTTCTGGTATCGGCTTTGGCAGGAGCAATTGTTTCTCTGCTTCAGTTTTATGCCGAAAATCAAAGCTTAAAAAACTATATTTTGTGGTCTTTCGGAGCGAACAATATGGTGTCAAGAAATCAGATTACAGTTCTTTCTGTTTTAATTTTTATAGGATTGTTTATTTGTTTTAAAACCATAAAACCTTTGATTGGAAATTCTCTTGGGAGTTCGTACGCTCAGAGTTTAGGAGTTAATTTAAATCATTTGAAATTAATGATCATTATTGCTTCTTCTCTGCTTTCGGCTTCTGTTACAGCGTTTTTAGGGCCTATTTTATTTATCGGGATTATTGTTCCTCATTTTTGCAGATTGATTTACAACCCGGCAAAACTTTGGCAGCAATGGATCTTGAATATGTTTTTGGGAATGTTGATTATGCTTTTCTTTTCGATCATTACAGAAAAAACGCAGATTCCTTTGAATGTAATAAGTTCTGTTTTTGGAATTCCTGTGATTTTGGGAATGCTTTTGAAGCAGAATAAAGTTTGATCTTAATTGTGAATTGTTAATGATTAATTGTTAATTTAAGATTTCTCGCTGAATTGCAGATGCTAAAAACATCTGAGAATATCTTTAGCACACAGTTTGTCATTCAGTAGAATCGAAATTAACTTTTGCAAATGTCTTCAGCATGACAAATAAGCTGAATAAAAAAAATGAATATTAGAATTATACAAAAACGATTAATTATAGCAAACATAATTTTGTTTGTATTAAGTTTTTTGTTTTTAGAATATTCAAAAATGTTTAGAATGATTCAAGAAAAACATTGGATTTATTCATGGGGGCATAATTGGTGGTTTATGGTTGGAATTCCGTCAGCATTTTTTGGATCCATAATTTTAGGAATTTTTAGTTTATGGAAAATTAATCAATATAAAATTTTATATTTCATTTTTAGTCTGATTCCCCTGATTTTATTTATAATTTTCATTTCTATCTAATTTATGCATCTACAAATTAACCAAGCAAACATCGGTTACGATAAAACTTTAATTTCAAATGTCAATGCATCTTTGAATTTGGGAGATGTTTGTCTGTTGATTGGAAATAACGGTGTAGGAAAAACCACTTTAATTAAATCTATTCTTCACCAAAACCCTTTATTAGACGGAGAAATTTTAATTGATAATAAAAATGTAAAACATTTGTCGGTAAAAGAAATTGCCGAAAATATTGCCATTGTCTTTTCTAAAGCGGTCATTCCGCAAAATTATACGGTTGAAGATCTGATTTCTTTGGGAAAATACATTTATTATCCTTTTTATTTTGAGCTTAAAAAAGAAGATCGTGATGAAGTTTCGGAAATTATTGAAGAGCTTGATTTAGTTCAATACAAAAATACTTTACTCAAAAATCTTTCAGATGGAAATCTTCAAAAAGCCTTTATTGGAAGAGCTTTAACGCAGAACTCTCCTATCATTATTCTTGATGAGCCAACAACTCATTTAGATGAAAAAAATAAAATTATCATTCTAAAAACGCTTCGGAAGCTTGCCAAAGAACAAAACAAGCTGATCCTTTTTTCGTCACACGATTGGCGTTTGGCAAAAGAATTTGCAGATAAAATCTGGTATGTTAAAAACCAGCAGCTTTTTTCAGGAATTGTGGAAGATATTTTACTTAAACATGATGAATTGACTAATGCATCATTATTTCAGGTAAATAAAAATTTTGTTGCTCCCTCTATTATTTCACCCGAAATTCAAAAAGAAATGTTATATTCTCTATTACAAAAAAACTTTCAAAAAGACCTCTCTTTATTTCAATTTGTATATAAAGATACTTTTTGGGAAATTTTGTATCAACAACAAACATATAAATGCGAATCTTTTGAAGAAATCGTTAATTTGGTTTCAAAGCTTTATTAATCCGCTATTTTTATTGTTTATTCTTTAAACTATGCATGCATAGTATTATGCTTGTCATACATTTTAAGCAGCTGTTATTCAATTTGTTAACAAATTTTATTATTAATTAATACTATGCATGCATAATATTTGCTACATTTGATAAAACCGATAAACAAAAATATGATGGATAATAAAGAAAAAACAGAAAACGTAGACCTCATTCTTAAGCAAACCTGGCTGGCTGTATCTAAAATGTATACCGAATTGGCGCAAGAGCACGATTCTACCGCAGTACAAGCCTTAACTTTATTAAAAATTGACCCGAAAGAAGGTACAAGAAGTACCAATCTGGGACCAAAAATGGCAATTGAGCCAACTTCCCTCACAAGAATTATTAAGCTTCTTGAAGACAACGGATATATTTATAAGGAAAAGACGACTACAGATAAAAGAGAAGTTATCATAAAGCTCACTGACAAAGGATTAAGCTCAAGAAATATGTCTAAGGAAGTGGTGGTAAACTTCAATAGAAAAGTGATGGAAAAAATTGCTCCCGATAAATTGGAAATATTCAAGGAAGTAATGAGCGAGATCATGAAAATTGCTGCCGATCTCAACAACAGAAAATAAAAATTCCCCTCTTTGGAGGGGTGGCAAATTCAGAAGAATTTTGAAGGGGTGGTTTTAACATATTGAAAATCACAAAGAATTTTAAATAATAACTAAAATAAATATTAATGAAAAGAAGAATCAAACACGTTACAGTTCTTGGTTCAGGGATTATGGGAAGCGGTATTGCAGCGCACTTTGCCAATATTGGTGTAGAAGTTTCGCTCTTGGATATCGTACCTTTTGAACTGACTGAAGCAGAACAGAAAAAAGGTTTGACCAAAGATGACAAAGCGGTGAGAAACAGAATCGCTTCCGAAAACTTTGAAAAACTGAAAAAAGCAAGTCCGGCTCTACTCTATTCACCAAAATTTGCAGATAGAATAAAGATCGGAAACTTTGACGATGATTTACCTAAAATAAAAGATACAGACTGGATCATTGAAGTTGTGGTTGAAAAACTCGACATCAAAAAATCGGTTTATGAAAAAATAGAACAGTTCAGGAAACCGGGAACTTTAGTCTCATCAAATACATCAGGAATCCCTATCAATATGCTTGTAGAAGGCAGAAGCCAGGATTTCAAGGATTATTTTGCTGGGACGCATTTCTTCAATCCTGTACGATATTTACCTCTTTTAGAAATTATTCCTACTCAGGAAACAAATCTTGATGTGATTGATTTCTACATGAATTACGGAGCAAAATTCTTAGGAAAAACAACCGTTTTAGCAAAAGATACTCCGGCGTTTATTGCCAACAGAATCGGGGTTTTCTCGATGATGGATTTGCTTCATAACGTTCAGAAATTAGGTTTAAATGTTTCTGATGTTGATAAATTAACCGGTCCTGTGATTGGCCGTCCGAAATCTGCAACGTTCAGAACTGCCGATGTTGTTGGTTTAGATACTTTGGTAATGGTTGCAAACGGAGTGCGTCAAAGTGGTGTTGAAGCCAACGATTTCAATAATGTATTTTCACTTCCGGATTATATCCAGAAAATGGTTGATAATAAATGGTTGGGTTCAAAAACGGATCAGGGTTTCTATAAAAAAGTAAAAAATGCAGAAGGAAAATCTGAAATTCAGGGATTAAATCTTGATACATTAGAATACGAACTTCAGGGAAAATCTTCTTTCCCGACTTTAGAATTAACGAAGAATATTGATAAACCAATTGACAGATTTAAAGTTTTAATTGGCGGAAAAGACAAGGCCGGAGAACTTTACAGAAAATCTTTGGGCGCATTATTCGCTTATGTTTCGCATAAAGTTCCTGAAATTTCTGATGAAGTTTATAAAATCGATGATGCGATGAGAGCAGGTTTCGGTTGGGAAAACGGACCGTTTGAAATCTGGGATGCTGTTGGTGTTCAAAAAGGTATTGAATTGGCTAAAGAAGCTGGCTACGAAGTTTCAGACTGGGTGAAAAATGTAGAAACTTTCTATAAAATTAATGATGAAGGACAAAGCATTTATGTTGATAAAAACTCAGGTGAATACAATAAAATTCCGGGTCAGGATGCTTTCATTATTTTAGATAATATCAGAAAGAATAAAACGCTTTGGAGTAATTCAGGAGCTGCGATTGAAGATCTTGGCGACGGAATGAATGACTTTAGGTGGCGGTTGTGAAATGACAATGCACGCTGACCGAGTTGTTGCAGCAGCAGAAACGTACATCGGATTGGTGGAAACCGGAGTTGGTGTAATTCCCGGCGGTGGTGGAACAAAAGAATTGACCTTGAGAACATCAAGAGAATTCCACAGCGATGACGTGAAAAACAACAGACTTCGTGAAGCTTTCATGAATATCGCAATGGGAAAAGTGGCTACTTCCGCTTACGAAGCTTACGATATGGGAATTTTGGAGCATGGAAAAGATATTGTTTCTGTTGACAAAAGAACCCAGATCAAAACTGCAAAAATGCTGGCAAAAAGTTTAGCAGAACACGGTTATACCCAGCCAATCGAACAGAAAGTAAAGGTTTTGGGTAAGGATGCATTGGGAATGTTCTATGTAGGAACTGATCAAATGTTAACCGGAAATTACATCTCCGAACACGACAAGAAAATTGCAGACAAGTTAGCCAACGTAATGGTTGGAGGAAATCTTTCTGAACCAACCGTTGTAACCGAACAATATTTATTGAATCTTGAAAGAGAAACCTTCTTACAGCTTTGCGGTGAAAGAAAAACGTTGGAGAGAATTCAATATATGTTACAGAAAGGGAAACCGTTGAGAAATTGATTTTATAAAGAGAGAAAAGAACAAAGAATAAAGAGAAAAGACTGGATGAAACACAATTTTAAGAATTCGAATATCTGGAAATTGTCAATTGAATTGGCTAATGATGTTTATATTCTCACAGATGTTTTTCCTAAAAGTGAAGAATTTGGATTAAAATCTCAATTGAGAAGGTGTTCTGTTTCTGTTGCTTCAAATATTGCTGAAGGCTCAAGCAGAAGTTCGAATAAAGATTTTAATCGTTTTTTGGAAATAAGTCTTGGTTCTCTTTATGAATTGCAAACTCAAATTATCATTTCTTCTAACAGAAACTATTTTGAGTTGTCAAAACTTGAAATTATAGAAAATAAAATCACAGAATTACAGAGAATGGTTTCTGGCTTTCAAAAAAACTTGATGTTATAAGTCTTTTTTCTTTTCTCTTTATTCTTTCATCTAAAATATTTTACAACTAAATGAAAACAGCATATATAGTAAAGGGTTTCAGAACTGCCGTTGGAAAAGCTCCAAAAGGAAGTTTAAGATTTACAAGACCCGATGTAATGGCGGCAACCGTAATTGAAAAATTAATGGCTGAACTTCCGCAATTAGACAAAAACAGAATCGATGACCTTATCGTAGGTAATGCAATGCCCGAAGCTGAACAAGGCTTAAACGTGGCTCGTTTGATTTCCTTGATGGGTTTAAATACCGATAAAGTTCCCGGAGTTACCGTTAACAGATATTGTGCATCAGGAAGTGAGGCGATTGCGATTGCGTCTGCAAAAATTCAGGCAGGAATGGCTGATTGTATTATTGCAGGTGGTACAGAATCAATGTCTTATATTCCGATGGGTGGTTATAAACCGGTTCCGGAAACGGATATTGCTAAAACCAACCCTGATTACTATTGGGGAATGGGTTACACTGCGGAGGAAGTGGCTAAGCAATACAATATTACAAGAGAAGAACAGGATCAGTTTGCTTTTGAATCTCACATGAAAGCTTTAAAAGCGAATCAGGAAGGCAGATTTGCGAACCAAATCGTTCCAATTCCTGTTGAATATAATTTCTTGGATGAAAACCAGAAAATGCAGACTAAAAAGTTTGATTTTTCAGTGGATGAAGGTCCAAGAAAAGATACTTCTCTGGAAGGTTTGGCTAAATTAAGACCAGTTTTCGCAAACGGAGGAAGCGTAACTGCCGGAAACTCTTCTCAAATGAGTGACGGAGCCGCTTTCGTAATGGTAATGAGCGAAGAAATGGTCAAAGAATTAGGTCTTGAACCAGAAGCAAGATTAGTTGCTTATGCAGCAGCAGGTCTTGAACCAAGAATCATGGGAATGGGACCTATCTATGCCATTCCAAAAGCATTGAAACAAGCTGGTTTAGAACTAAAAGATATTGAGCTAATCGAATTAAATGAAGCATTCGCATCTCAATCGGTTGCTATCAAAAAAGAATTAGGTTTAAATCCTGACATTTTGAATGTAAACGGTGGCGC
>NZ_JBFRGA010000065.1:0-15133 GCF_052115105.1 Chryseobacterium sp. 2TAF14 | reverse complement strand
GCTAAAGATCTTACCAAAAGAGTTCAGGATAAAGCTTTAGGACAAAACGTTTTGACTTCGCTTACTCCGGGACAATTGATGACGAAAATCGTTCACGACGAATTGGTAGATTTGATGGGTGGTTCTCAGGAAGGAATCAATCTTTCGGGAAAACCTTCTGTTATTTTGATTGCAGGTCTTCAAGGTTCGGGTAAAACGACTTTCTCTGGAAAGCTTGCTAATTATTTAAAAACTAAAAGAAATAAAAAGCCTTTATTAGTTGCGTGTGACGTTTACCGTCCTGCAGCAATCGATCAGCTGAAAGTTTTGGGTGAACAGACAGGAGTTCCTGTTTATACAGAAGAAGGAAATATGGATCCTTCGGTTATTTCTCAGAATGCGATTAATTTTGCTAAATCTAACGGTCACGATATCGTAATTGTGGATACAGCAGGTCGTCTTGCGATTGATGAGCAGATGATGAAGGAAATTAAAACCGTTCATTCTACCATCCAGCCCAACGAAACGCTTTTCGTAGTAGATTCAATGACAGGTCAGGATGCGGTGAATACAGCAAAAGCATTCAACGATACTTTAAATTTTGACGGAGTTGTTTTAACTAAATTAGACGGTGACACCCGTGGTGGAGCTGCTTTAACGATTCGTTCGGTAGTTGAAAAGCCAATCAAATTTATCTCTACAGGTGAGAAAATGGAAGCTTTAGATCTTTTCTACCCGGAAAGGATGGCAGACAGAATCTTGGGAATGGGAGACGTTGTTTCCTTAGTAGAAAGAGCTCAGGAACAGTTTGATGAAGAGGAAGCAAAAAAACTTCACAAGAAAATCGCTAAAAACGAGTTTGGTTTCGATGATTTCTTAAAGCAGATCAATCAGATCAAAAAAATGGGTAATATGAAAGACTTGATGGGAATGATTCCCGGAGTTGGAAAAGCTATTAAAGACGTTGAGATTAGCGATGATGCATTTAAACATATCGAAGCAATCATTCATTCAATGACTCCAGACGAAAGAAGAAGACCTTCTATTATCAATACTCAGAGAAAAAACAGAATTGCTAAAGGTGCAGGAAGAAAAATTGAAGACGTAAACGCTTTGATGAAACAGTTTGACCAAATGGGAAAAATGATGAAAATGATGCAGGGTCCTCAAGGAAAACAAATGATGCAGATGATGAGCAAAATGCCAAATATGCCGGGAATGGGCGGAATGTTTGGAAAATAATCAGCTAACGATTAGTTTTTATCTTCTGGCTAATTGCCTTGAAAATATATAACTCTCAGAAAAAATTCTGAGAGTTTTTTTATCAGTTATAATATAATAAAAAAACCGGCTCTGAGCTGAGCCGGTTTTTTGTTTTCAACTTTGTCAAAGTTTAAATCTTTGACAAAGTTTTATTTTATTTATCAGATTTCTGAGATTTAGATTTAATGAAATAAGAGAAACCGATGTTTGCTCCAAAAGTTTTCACATTGGTTTTAACTTCTGTACCGAAATAAGTCTCCTTGTTTGAAAACTGATCGTAAGAAACTCCTAAGTTAATCCCTAAAGACTGAGTTGCCATATAAGTGATTCCTCCTTTTACCTTCCATGCTAAACCGTCTGTAGTTACCTCTTCAGATTCAGAAACTCCCATAAAGTCAACAGAAGCCTTGTTTTTTACTGATGCATAACCAATTCCTGCTCCAAGGAAAGGAACAAATTTAGAATCGTTTGCAAAATAATACGTTGCAGTAGGCATTACAGCAAAGCTCGTCGTAGTAGATTTTTCACCGTCATATTTTGTAGTCATTGTTGTGAAACCAAGATCGATCCCTACCGCCAATTTATCGATTACAAAATAACCTACTGAAGGTGTTACAGAAAACGTGCTTACTTTAGGTCCGTCTTCAGACTGACCTTCAGCTTTGAAAGTAGTATTCACGTTATTAAATCCCATTCCTGTGTTTCCACTGATTACCCAGTCTCCTTTAGACATTTGAGCGTTTGATAATCCACAAAGTGCGATTGCACCAGCTAATAATAATTTTTTCATAGTTTAATGAGTTATTTTTGAAGAGCGCAAAAATACAAAAAAAATCCTGAGAAAATCTCAGGATTTATATTAATTAATGTTTTTTACTAATTATTTAGCAAATACATATTTAACACCGATTGTAACTGAAGATAAGTTTAAACCGAAGTTATAGTTGTTTGTAGCATCACCTTCTTTTGGTTTGAAGTTGTTGTAACCAAACTCACCGATTGTAGCCTCAATAGTCCAGTTTTTGTTTAAGAAATAATCTAAACCTGGCTTCACAGTAACTCCAACAGAAGTGTATTTAGCTTCAGTAGAAGTAGTAGTTGTTTCAGTAGTACCACCGAAAGTAGCTACAGTTGTGTTTTCAACTTCAGCTTTTCCAAACTGCATTGGTACTGCCAATTGACCGAAGAAATATAATTTTTCACCTAAAGTCCAGTATTTTCTTACGAAAGGCTCCACTACGAATGCAGGAGTTTTTACTTTATCTGTGCTTACGATAGTTGCTCCACCAATAGTAGATGTTGTAATTTCAGTATCTGTAGAAGTTTGGTATCCTAAACCTACACCTACAGCTAAGTTTGGTGCTACAAAGAAACCAGCTTTTGGAAGAACGTTAAAGTTTTCTTCTTTCAAATTACCATTGTTAGTTTCTTGTTGAGAATATTCAACAGATCCTGATAAATAAACAGTTCCTTTAGCAATCTGAGCGTTTGATAAACCGAAAAGTGCAACAGCACTTGCTACTAGTAATTTTTTCATTTTTTAATAATTTTATACTTTCTTGACTGCAAATTTATAAGGGTAATTTTCAATATTAAAATTTCTTAATGTGATTAATATCACGCTTAAACATTAGGTTTTATCATGTTGAAATCGCATATAAAAGATATAAATATTATTTTTTTCAAAAATTAACATAAAAAAACTCTGATTTTTCAATCAGAGCTTCATATTATTGTTTAAGAATTTATTTCAAAAAGAAATTTACGCCTAAATTAATCGCACCAAAGTTAGAATCTATCCTTCTGTCTCTTCTTTCCCAGTCGCCTCTTTCGCTTCCTATATTCTGATATCCTAAATACAGTTCAGCTTTTGGCAATTGGAAACCAACTTTAGGATAAACATAAATACCGCTGTCAATACCATCTTTTGTAGAAATTGCACCTCCAAGATCAAGACCTACAAACAAAGGAATTCCGTTAAACTTATATTTTCCCGACGCAGCCAAAGGAATAAACCCGAAATCTTCCCAACGATCTTTTCCAAAAAAATGAGAATATCCTGTTGCAATACCTACATCTAAACCTTTTGTAACATTCCACATATATGAAGCGTCTACGCCTAAAGTAAATGCTGCAACACTTGATGCATCTCCTACCGGAGCACCAATATGACCTCCCAGTTTAAAACCTTCCTGAGCTTGCAAAGCCCCGCCAAACAATGCAAATGCACCTAGCAATAGTAATTTTTTCATTTTAAAATTTTAAATGTTTATTAACTCAATCAAATTTTGTAGCAAACACAGTGCCGTAGAGTTTATTTATAAAAAAAGCAAGACAAATAATTGCCTTGCTTTATACTATTTGCTAAAGTTTAATTTTAGTTTCCTCCGAATTTGAAACCTACGCCAATTTGGAAAAAGCTGTTTTTAGAAGTTTCGTTAAACTCAGGGTTTTTAACTAAGTTAGAAACACCTAAATTGTATCTTGCATCAAAGAACAAACCATTTTCAAGCATATATTCTGCACCTACAAAAGGAGCGATGTTTAATGTATTTGTCTGATCTTTAACATCAGTTTCGTCTTCAGCTCCAATTTCTATTCCAGGAATATTCAGACCACCGTCAAATACCGTTTTCTGTTTAGCAGAAAGAATAATCCCAAAACTAGCACCTGCAGAAACAGATAAACCTTCAGTGATAAAATATTTTGCCGAAACAGGGATCAACAAAGTACCTAAAGTAGTCTTTGATTTAAGATTAAAAAAGTTACCCGGATCTTCTTCATCCTCTTCTCTGATAACAACTTTACCTCCCAATGGTGAATATAACAATTCTCCCTGAATACCAAACTTATCACCGAATTTATGTTCTACCAAACCTCCAACATAAAATGTGTGCATAGGATCGCTTTCTTCAGATCCTAAATCACTTTCATATTTAAGAGTAGACATAGAATAACCCGCTTTCACACCAAATCTGGTTTCTTGTGCTTTTACTACAGAGCTACCCATCAATGCGACAACCGCAACAAGTAATAATTTTTTCATAATTTACTTTTTTAACATATTTTAAGACCCCAAATATATCACTTTTATTGGAATCACAAAATGTTTTAAAAAATTTCTGAAAAATTATTAGAAACAGTACTATTCTCTCGTTCTTTTGTCTTCTTCGTTGTATGCCAGAATGATTTTTTTAACCACAGGATGACGTACTACATCTTCTTCATTTAAATAAACGAAGCCGATTTCTTTCACATCTTTTAAAATTCGCATCGCTTCTTTTAAACCAGAATGTTGCTTGGGCGGCAAATCGATTTGTGTAGGATCTCCGGTAATAATAAACTTCGCATTCATCCCCATTCTCGTTAAAAACATTTTCATCTGAGCATGAGTTGTATTCTGCGCTTCATCCAAAATAACAAAGGCATCATCCAGAGTTCGCCCTCTCATAAAAGCCAAAGGCGCCACTTCGATTACTTTTTTCTCCATAAAACCTTCAAGTTTCTCATGAGGAATCATATCGCGAAGCGCATCATATAAAGGCTGTAAATAAGGATCAAGCTTTTCTTTCAGATCTCCCGGTAAAAATCCCAGACTTTCTCCGGCTTCAACAGCGGGTCTTGTCAAGATAATTCTTTTAACTTCTTTATCTCTTAAAGCTCTTGCTGCCAAAGCAACGCTGGTGTAAGTTTTCCCGGTTCCGGCAGGACCGATTGCAAAAACCATGTCTTTCTTCTCAGTTTCTTTAACGAGTTTTTTAAGATTGGTCGTTTTGGCTTTGATAATTTTCCCGTTAACGCCTTTTACGATGATGTCCTGATCAAAAACAAGCTGTTTTTCATTTTCATCTTTTATATTGAGTATATTTTCAACATCTTTCAGCCCGATAGAATTGTTTTTGGAAATAAAAGCGACAATATCATCCAGCTTTTGTTTAAATATATCTAAAGCTTCCTGATTTCCCATCGCAAAGATAAAATGATCGCGACCTGTAATTTTAAGCGTCGGGAAGCTCGATTTTATTAAATTGAAATATTGGTTATTAACTCCATAGAAGTTTTTTGCATCAATACCTTCTAAATCATACGTTAATTCAAACATGCAAATATTTTTAGATTAGAATTTAAATTTAGAAGTTTTTTTTGGATTTTAAATTAAATTCTTATCCACAATAGCCGTTTCTTTCTTTTTATTTTAGATAAATTTGCAGTTCTATCCCTTTTATTCATGTCAATTATTACCCTTACTTCAGATTTCGGACGTTTAGATTACAGAGTTTCGGCTATGAAAGGAAAAATCCTGTCTTTAAATCCTGAAGTGAACAGTGTGGATATTACCCATGATATTCAGGCATATAACCTGGTTCAGACCTCATATATTGTAAGAAACGCCTATAAATATTTCCCAAACGGAACCATTCACATTCTTTCTGTTGACAGCTTTTTTCATAAATCAAGAAAAAATATTCTGTACAAAGCAGACGGACATTATTTTTTGGCAGCAGACAACGGACTTTTAAGCCTGGTTTTTTTTGACATAAAACCCGAAGCCATTTACGAAATTACGCTCAACAACAGATTTGATGATGTTGTAAACTTTACTTCAACCGATGTTTTTGTGCCTGTTGCTGTACACTTGGCAAATGGCGGACTTCCCGAAGTAATTGGCAGGAAAATAGAATCTGCAAAACAGCTTTTGTTCCCGAAACCTGTTTATAATGAAGCTGAAAAAATGATTATCGGCGAAGTGATGTACATTGATAATTTCGGAAACATAATATCAAATATTAATAAAGATCTTTTTGAAACTTTGGCAAAAGGTTTTGAAGGTTTCACGATCAAGTTCAGGAACTTAAGTCTTTCAAAAATATATTCCACCCATACAGAATTAGTGGTAGACTGGGAAAGAGAAACCGAATATCACGGGCAATCTGCAGCCATCTTTAACGACAGCGGCCAACTGGAATTAACCATCTATAAAGGCAGCAAAAAAAACGGTGCTAAAACACTTTTCGGGCTGAATGTGGGAGAAAATATTTACATAGAATTTTTCTAAAATTATCTATTTCATAAAAAAACCGATTTTTTTTATATATTTGTCAAAATCTAAAATTCAAAAATGGCAGAATACAAATTATTGCTTCCTTCTATGGGTGAAGGCGTGATGGAAGCTACAGTTATCACTTGGTTATTCAATGAAGGCGACCAGGTAAAGGAAGATGATTCGGTAGTGGAAATTGCAACAGATAAAGTAGATTCAGACGTTCCTACACCGGTTTCGGGGAAAATTGTAAAAATCCTTAAACAAAAGGACGAAGTTGCAAAAGTAGGTGAAGCCATCGCTATTTTAGAAATCGAAGGAGAAGGCGGAAATACTGCTTCAGAAGAAGTAAAGACCGAAGCTCCTGCTACAACTCCTGATGCAGAAACTTTAAAAACTATCGAACAGCCACTTCAGGTAGCTGCTTCAACAGAATTTTCGGGAGATCTTTACCTTTCTCCATTAGTAAAATCTATCGCACAACAGGAAAATATTTCAGAATCTGAACTGAAAACCATCAAAGGTAGCGGTTTAGAAGGAAGAATTACAAAAGAAGATATTTTAGCATATGTTGCCAACAGAGGAAATCAGCCTGCTCCGCAAGCTACACCGGTACAACAGGTAGCTTCTACTCCACAACCTGTTACAAGTACAGCTCCGGCAACAACTATTTCTACTTCTGCAGGTGATGAGATCATCCCAATGGACAGAATGAGAAAAATCATCGCTGAAAACATGGTGAAAGCAAAACAAATTGCTCCTCACGTAACCTCTTTCATTGAAACAGATGTAACTAACGTTGTAAAATGGAGAGCTAAAAATAAAGACCTATTCGAAAAACGTGAAGGTGAAAAATTAACTTTCATGCCTATTTTCGTAAAAGCAATCGTAAAAGCAATTCAGGATTTCCCAATGATCAATGTTTCTATTAACGGTGATAACATTATCAAAAAGAAAAACATTAACATCGGTATGGCAACTGCTTTACCGGATGGAAATCTTATTGTTCCTGTTATTAAAAATGCAGACCAATTGTCACTTTCAGGATTGGCAAAAGCGATCAATGATTTGGCTTACAGAGCGAGAAACAAAAAATTAAGACCAGAAGATACTCAAGGTGCAACATATACCATTTCAAACGTAGGAAGTTTTGGAAATTTAATGGGAACTCCAATCATTCCTCAACCTCAGGTTGCGATTATGGCAATCGGAGCGATTGTTAAAAAACCTGCAGTACTTGAAACCAAAGATGGTGATGTAATTGCAATCCGTCAGTTGATGTTCATGTCTCACTCTTACGATCACAGAGTGGTAGACGGTTCTTTAGGTGGAATGATGCTGAAGCACGTTCATGATTACCTTGAAAACTGGGATCTGAACACGGAAATATAAATTATGAGTAATCAGTAATTGGTAATAAGTAATTTTTACCAAATGAATAAAATATAAACCTTCGGATTTTTTCGGAGGTTTTTTAATTTAACAAAAATTAATAGATATTAAAAATTTATTAAAAAAATACTATAAATAATCACTTATGTCTGAATTATAATTATATTTTTTTATCTTAGTAAAGAACTACAAAAAAATTATTATGAAAAGACAATTACTTAATGTATTACTTTTAGGACTTCCCGTATTTGGCTTCAGCCAGATATTTCAGGAAAATTTTGATGGAACCGGCCCGGGAATTTCAGCCTGGACTGTAATAGATGTTGATGGATTAACCCCCAACTCAGCTGTAGATTTCATCTCAAATGGATGGAATCGTATCGACAGACAAGGAAGTGACGGAAGCTTTGGAGGCCCAGCCGGAAATTTTGCAGCAATGAGTACTTCATGGTATTCTCCTGCTGGAACTTCAAATGATTGGCTGATTTCACCAACAATTGCCGTTTCCGGAGCTTCACCAACTTTATATTGGGATGCAAAAGCACAGGATGGAGACTATCCCGATGGTTACAAACTAATGCTTGCTCCTAACGGAGGAAATACAGTGACCGATTTTACTGTTGAACTCTACAATACCACCGGTGAAAACAATTACTGGACGAGCAGAGCGGTAAGCTTAACACCCTATATCGGTCAAAATGTGAGATTTGCGTTTGTAAATAACAGTAACGATAAATTCATGTTACTTGTAGACAACATTAAAGTAGACTACACTTATGTTGCACCACCGCCTTCTTATTGTGGACCTCTTGTATTTGCAGACATTTTTGGTGATGATGGTGATGAGCCAATTACTTTAGTAAATTTTGCGGGAATTAATAATACAACCAGCGCAACTGCATATGTAGGAGATAGCCATCAATATTTTCTTTCTCAAACTGCTAATGTAACAACCGGTCAATCTTATAATATTACTTTAAAAGGAAATACCGGTGGAAATTATACTAATTATTTTGCCGTATTTATTGATTGGAACCAAAATGGAAACCTTACTGATGCCGGAGAAGTTTATTCTGTAACGCAAACAATTATAAATTCTACAGGAACTGATGCTTCTCAGGCGGTACACTCTATTACCGTACCTGCAACTGCTCTTGCCGGAAATACAAGAATGAGAATTAAAAAAATTGACAGCACAACAGGTCTTACCGATCCTTGTGAAGGCGATAGCTACGGACAAGCAGAAGATTACACGGTAAACGTAACTTCATCTTTATCTGTAAATGATGTAGCTAAAAGAGATTCATCTCTGAAAGTTTATCCAAATCCTGTTACCGACGTTCTCAATATTGATTCAGCATCAAAAGTAAAATCAATAAAAATATATGACGCAAGTGGTAAAAACATAGTAACGGAAATGGTAGATACAAACAAACCTTCAATTAATGTTTCAAGTTTAACCTCCGGAACATATGTAGTAACTGCAGAAACAGAAACCGGTTTGCAGTCTGCGAAAATAATCAAGAAATAATAATTTTATTTATAATTATCTAAAGACCTGTTTTGCAGGTCTTTTTTATTTCCATGAATAATTGATCACGTATTGCATATTACAAATAGATTTCATAATTTTGCACCTCGAAATAATTAACAAATTTATTTAACATTATGAACAATTACGAAACTGTTTTCATTTTAACTCCCGTTCTATCTGAAGCTCAGGTGGAGGAAGCAGTGAACAAGTATGTAGATCTTTTGAAAGAAAAGAACTGTGAGATTGTCACTAAAGAAAATTGGGGATTAAAAAAATTAGCTTATCCAATTCAATTGAAAAAGAATGGATTCTACACTTTAATCGAGTTTAAAGGTGAAGGTTCTGTAGTAGCTGATCTTGAATTGGCATTCAAACGTGACGAGAGAGTGATCCGTTACCTTACTACAAAACTAGACAAGCACGCTGTAGAGTATGCTGTAACTAGAAGAACTAAACTTAAAGCTTCAAGAGCTTAATTATTTATTAACCCAAAATTTAAAAAAGACAAGACATGGCAATAGATGATATGGCTAAACAAGCCTCAGCTGGAGGAGAATCTGAAGTAAAATTCCTTACTCCGCTTGATATCAATACAAAATCTGAAAAGAAATATTGTAGATTCAAAAAATACGGAATTAAGCACGTTGATTACAAAGATGCTGATTTCTTATTACAATTCGTAAACGAGCAAGGTAAAATCTTACCTAGAAGATATACCGGAACTTCTTTGAAATACCAAAGAAAAGTTTCTGCTGCGATCAAAAGAGCTAGACATTTAGCTTTAATGCCTTACGTAGCTGACTTATTAAAGTAAGATATAAAGAAACAAGAAGAAAGAGAAAAGATTTCGGTCATTTTCTCTTTTTTTAAGTTGCTGAATAAATAATTAATTCTAACGATTTAGATAAGAGATAAAAGATAAAAGATAAAAGATTTTAAAGTCTTGATTCTTGGCTCTTTGTTCTTGGCTCTAAAACTAAAACGGACAACAACAATGAACATTATTCTTAAAAAAGACGTAGAAAACTTAGGTCTTGAATTCGACACAGTAAGCGTAAAACCAGGTTATGCAAGAAACTTCTTGTTACCTCAAGGTTATGCTCTTTTGGCTACTCCGAAAAACATTGCAGCTTTAGAAGCTACTTTGGAAGCTAGAAAAGAAGAAGAAGCTAAATTAATTGCTGCTGCAAACACTGTAGTAGATCAATTAAAGAAAACTTCTATCACTATTCCTGCAAAAGTAGGTACTGGTGACAAATTATTCGGATCTATCAACAATGCTGATTTAGCTGAAGCTTTAGGAAAAGCTGGTGTATCTGTAGATAAAAAATACATCAAAATCCCTGGAAACACAATCAAGAGAACTGGTAAATTCACTGCTCTTGTTAGACTTCACAGAAATGTTGAGTACAACTATGAGTTTGATGTAGTATCAGACGCTCCGGTTGAAGCTCCAAAAGCAGCTCCTGCTAAGAAAGAAGAAGCTCCTTCTGAAGAAGCTTAATCAAAACCAAAACGAAATTTTCTCAACATATAAAACCACTTCAATTGAAGTGGTTTTTTTGTCATTGCGAGTAGCGAAGCGACGAAGCAATCTCTTCCATTAAAATCAACCCGCCCAAAATTTCTTAATTTCAATTTCCTATTCATTATTTACTAAGAATCTGACTATGACAAGAAACACCTCACTATAAACTCAATTACCCTAAAACTCTACTACTCTCCTACTCACAAATTCTCCCACTCACAAATTCTCCCACTCAATTTAGGCAGAAAATTTGCTATAAAACAGGAAATTCACTTTATGGAAATTCAGGAAATAGTATCAAAGCAAAAAGCGTTTTTTAAGACCCAGCAAACAAAAAATATCAGATTCAGAAAAATGTATCTTGAAAAACTTCGGGATTTGATTTTAGAAAACGAAAACCTTTTGTATAAAGCCATTCATAAAGACTTCGGAAAATCGAAATTTGATACCTTTACCACTGAAATTTCCTTTGTTTTAAATGATATTAAATATTATCTGAAGAATTTAAACTCTCTTTCAAAACCTAAAAAAGTAAGGACCAATCTCGTCAATCAATTTGGAAAAAGCAGAATTCATTCAGAGCCTTTAGGGAACATTTTGGTTATCGGAGCCTGGAATTACCCTTATCAATTATCGTTTTCCCCTATTATCGCAGCTTTGGCAGCCGGAAACTGCTGTATTTTAAAACCAAGCGAAATTGCCGAGAATACAATGAAAATAATGGCAAAGATCATCAATGAAAATTTCCCTCCTGAATATCTTTACGCTTACGAAGGCGGAATTGACGAAACCACAGAACTTTTAAAGCTAAAATTTGATAAAATATTTTTTACAGGAAGCACAAAAGTCGGGAAGATCGTTTATAAAGCAGCAGCAGAAAACTTAACGCCCGTCACGCTGGAATTAGGCGGAAAATCGCCCGCAATTATTACCAAAGATGCCAATCTTGAAGTGGCAGCRAAAAGAATTGTCTGGGGAAAATTCTTAAACGCCGGACAAACCTGCGTCGCTCCTGATTATTTATTGGTAGAAGAATCGGTACAGGAACAGTTTTTAGAAATGCTTAGAAAATATATTCAGGAATTTAAATATGAACCGGAATCTGAACATTATACAAAAATCATCAATCAAAAGAATTTTGAACGGTTAATAAGCCTTATTAATCAAGACAAAATTTATTTCGGAGGAAATTATAATGAAGAGAAAAGATATGCGGCTGTATCAATGACGTGATGATGCATTTAGGCAATGAAAACCTTCCGTTTGGCGGCGTAGGAAATTCCGGGGTTGGAAACTATCACGGCAAGTTCGGCTTCGAAACTTTTTCGCATCAAAAATCAGTTTTAGAAAGAGCAACCTGGGGCGAACCCAACATAAAATACCCTCCTTATTCTGAAAAAAAGTTAAGCTGGATCAAGAAATTTCTTTAAAAAACAAAAACCGGGAAAATTATCCCGGTTTAATTTATGATTTCTTTGAAATCCATTGATTAAAGAACTCTTTTGTTTTTTCTAAGCTGTAGCCTTTTCCTTCTTCCAAAACATCGCTTTGCTGTACGTGAATCATTTTACCGTTTTTATCTAAAACAATAAATACGGGATAACCGAATTTTTCTCCCGGATTTCCGTATTCACTAAAAACCTTTTCATTTTTATTATCTGGAGAATAATTTAAGTGATAATAAAGATAATTTTTATCTACAATTTTCTTCAGTTCAGGCGTTGTCTGTACAAATTGGTTGAATCTCAGACACCAGATACACCAGTTTCCTCCCGCCTGAATGATAATATTTTTCCCTTCCTTTTGAGCCTGAGCTACAAGTTTATTGATATCTGCCTGTGCATCAGCTTTCGGATTGTAAGGTTTAGGCAGTTTCGCTTTTTCTTCTGCCGCAGCTTTTTTCTTCGCTTCCAGATCTGCTGCATCACTTTTTACCAGCAAAGCTTTATCATTTGAATTTTTAACTTTTTCTGGCTTAATCTTCTGTGCAAAAGTCAATGTGCTTAAGGCAAGAAGAGCTACTAACGACATTTTTTTCATACTTTAAAAATAAAAATAATAGTTATTACCAGCAAAAATGAAACCATATTTTTTTTATCACTAAATTTGCATACTTTATGAATCTTTTAATAAAAACACTTTTCCTGATTTCTAAGATGCCGCTTAAAATATTATATATTTTTTCGGATATTATCTTTTTTTTAAATTTCTATTTTGTAGGCTACCGAAAGAAAATCATTACTAAGAATTTAAAAAATTCTTTTCCTGAAAAAACAGATCAGGAAATTAAGCAGATCAGGAAGAAATTTTATTCAAATTTTTCAGATTATTTGGCAGAAACGGTGAAGTCTTTCAGTATTTCTGAGACAGAATCACGGGTAAGAATGCAGCATATCAATCAGCATTTGTTCCATGAAGCTAAAGCAGAAGGTAAAAACATCATTCTCATGGCTGGACATGTTTTCAACTGGGAATGGATGAACGCTTTGGCAACATTAACTCCGCAAAAAAACACCCATCCGGTTTACAGAAAAGTAAACAGCAGCTTTTGGGAAGACCAGATGAAGAAAGTGCGTAACAAATTCGGAAATGAAGCTCTGGAAGCCAATGAAGTAATTTTAAATATTTTCAGGAATCAAAATGACGGGGAATCTATTTATATGTTTGTGGCAGATCAGACTCCGCATATTGCCCATGTCAATTATGGTTTAAAATTTTTAAACCAGCGCACTCCGGCTTTCATCGGTTATGATAAACTGGCAACAAGAATGGATCTGATTTTCATTTATTGTGAAATGAAGAAAGTAAAAAGAGGTTTTTATCAGGTGAATTATCACAGGATCTATCCTGATGGAGAAAAATTTGTAAAGAATGAAGTGGTAAGAAAATTTCATCAGCTGCTTGAAAATACCATCAGAAAAAATCCTGACAATTATCTTTGGTCTCACAGAAAATGGAAATATCAGGATTCTATAAAAACTTATGACGGCGAATAAATGACAGAAAACCCTAAAAATATTGCCGTAGTGATTCTAAACTGGAACGGCAAAAGCTGGCTTCAGAAGTTTCTTCCAAGTGTTGTACAATTTTCTGAAGAAGCTGAAATATACATTATCGACAATGATTCGACTGATGATTCCGTTGATTTTTTAAAAAGAGAATTTCCTGCCGTAAAAATCGTTATTAACGATAAAAACTATGGTTTTGCAGGAGGTTATAATGAAGGTTTAAAAAAAATAAATGCAGAATATTACTGCCTTCTGAATTCTGATGTGGAAGTTACAGAAAACTGGATTAAACCTGTTTTAAATTTATTTGAAAAAGATCCTTCAATATCTGCAATTCAGCCTAAAATTTTATCTTTTAACAATAAAAATTATTTTGAATTTGCAGGAGCTGCAGGTGGTTTAATTGATAATTTAGGTTATCCGTATTGCCGAGGAAGAGTTTTTGATGATGTAGAAAAAGACAAAGGACAATACAATGACGAAACTGAAATTTTCTGGGCTTCAGGATGTTGTTTTTTTATAAGATCTAAAAATTTTTGGGAACAGAATGGCGGAAAGTCTCAAGTCTATCATGTCGGAGGCGGAACTTTAAACAAACAAAGTGCGCAAAAAACATATTTAAACATCAGAAATAATCTTTCAATGATGCTGAAAAATTTACCTTTTCCGAAATTAATTTGGCTGATATTCTTCAGATTATGTTTAGACGGAGTGGCTTCGTTTTATTTTGCTTATAAAAACGGTTTTCCGCATCTTTGGGCAGTTGCAAGAGGCCATTTTGGCTTTTATGCTCAACTTCCGGAAAACATTAAACGTCGTCAAAAACATCAAAAATCAGAATATTATCAATCGAAATGGCTTATCTTCAGGCACTTTTTGGGAGGGAAGAAATGATGCGGGTTGCGAGGTTCGAGATTCGTCTTTAGAGATTCGGGTTGCGATTTTATAATATTCGGTGATTCGAATTAATTAGTTTAGTTTAATTTAAAAAGTGTAATAACGGATAAAATTCATAATTCATAATTCATAATTCATAATTCATAATTCATAATTCATAATTAAATAAAAGACTCATCAACATGGATTTTTGCGCCTTAGATTTTGAAACCGCTACTCACGAAAGAAATTCTGCTTGTGAATTGGGAATTTGCGTAGTTCAGGATTCTAAAATCGTGGAAACTAAAACCTGGCTGATAAAACCGCCAAGTTTTCCTTATTTTCACCAGAGAAATATTGATGTACACGGTATTTTACCGCACGATGTAAAAGATGCTCCTACATTTGACGAAATTTGGTACGAAGTACAGGATATGATGTACGGAACGTTGATGATTGCTCACAATGCAAGCTTTGATGCAGGAGTTTTAAGAGGTTGTCTTGAGTATTAC
>NZ_JBFRGA010000064.1:0-27679 GCF_052115105.1 Chryseobacterium sp. 2TAF14 | reverse complement strand
GCCAAAGGCGCCGCCGAAACGATTCTGAATATAAAACTTTGTCAAAGATTTTCAACTTTGACAAAGTAAAATTTTACTTTCCTAATTGCTTGTAACTTCTCTGAATAAAGTCTGTCAGCTCTTTTCCTTTCAATAAATTCTGAGATAATTTAGCAAGATCTAAAGCATATTTGATCTGAGCATTTTTCTCATCAGCATTTTTGATTGCTAAAATTTTTGACGCAAATTCACTATTTGAGTTCACAACCAGATTGTACATTTCCGGGAAACCTCCCATTCCGAACATTCCGCCGCCTCCGGTTGCCTGCATATCTTTCATTCTACGCATAAATTCCGGCTGGGTAATCGTAAACGGAGCGTCATTGCTGTCTAAATCTTCAAGCTGAACCGTGAATTTTTTATCATTAACAGCTTCCTCAACGTTTTTCTTTAATGATTCTTTTTCGGTTTCATTTAATTTAGAAATCGCAGGTTCGTCTTTTTTAATCAAATTATTGATGTGATCTGCATCTACTCTTGCGAAAGAAATTTTCTCTTTTGATGTTTCAAGCTTCTGAATTAAATGCGGAACAATTAGTGAATCTAACAATAAAACTTCATAGCCTTTATCGTTCGCAGACTGAATGTAAGAATGCTGCTCATCTGCATTTGTAGCGTAAAGAATCACTAAATTACCATCTTTATCGGTCTGATTAGGCTTAATTTTTTCCTCCAGTTCATTCCAAAGGAAGTATTTTCCGTTGGTTGTTGGGTAAAGCGCAAATTTGTCAGATTTTTCGAAGAATTTATCTTCAGAGATCATTCCGTACTCGATAACGATCTTAATGTCATTCCATTTTTTATCGTAATCTTCACGGTTTTCATTGATCAACGAAACCATTTTATCGGCAACCTTTTTCGTGATGTAAGAAGAAATTTTCTTCACCGCACCGTCTGCCTGCAAATAAGAACGGGAAACGTTCAACGGAATATCCGGAGAATCGATCACCCCTCTCAACAACATCAAGAAGTCTGGAACGATTCCTTTTACCTCATCGGTTACAAAAACCTGATTTTGGTACAATTGAATTTTATCTTTATCGATATTTAAATTGTTGCTCAGTTTCGGGAAATATAAAATCCCTGTCAGATTGAACGGATAATCAACATTCAAATGAATATTAAATAAAGGCTCCTCAAACTGCATCGGGTACAACTCGTGGTAGAAAGCTTTGTAATCTTCATCTTTTAATTCGCTTGGAGATTTCGTCCACGCCGGAGTTGGGTTGTTAATAATGTTATCAACTTCTACAGTTTCGGCAACGGCATCTTCTGCAGCATCTTCCGGCAAAGGTAAAGTTTCAGTTTTTGTTCCGAATTTAATAGGAATCGGCATAAATTTGTTGTACTTCGTCAACAATTCACGGATTTTTCCTTCTTCCAAAAATTCTAAAGAATCTTCGGCAATGTGAAGGATAATTTCAGTTCCTCTCTCCGTTTTTTCGGTTGTTTCTTCTAAAGTAAATTCTGGGCTTCCGTCGCAAATCCAGTGAACAGCCGGCTCATCTTTAAAAGATTTCGAGATAATTTCTACTTTTTCTGCCACCATAAATGCAGAATAAAAACCAAGACCAAAATGACCGATAATTCCTGAATCTTTAGCCGAATCTTTGTATTTTTCTAAAAATTCTTCAGCACCTGAAAACGCCACCTGATTGATGTACTTTTCAACTTCTTCAGCCGTCATTCCCAAACCTTGGTCGATAATATGAAGCTTTTTGTTTTCCTTATCGATTTTTACCTCAATTTTCGGATTTCCATACTCAACTTTGGCTTCTCCGATCGCTGTCAGATGCTTTAGTTTTAAAGTAGCATCAGTTGCATTAGAGATTAATTCTCTTAAAAATATTTCGTGGTCGCTGTAAAGAAATTTTTTAATCAACGGAAAAATATTTTCCACCGAAACATTGATATTTCCTTTTGTCATTGTATTTAATTTTTAAATTTGAATTTCAAATCTCAAAAAAAATACCATTGAAAAGAAAGTGACAGATTGGCATTTTTTACGTAAAACTTTAAACTCTTAGGAATTATTTATATAAATATGAAAAGATTGCTTCGCTACTCGCAATGATATAAAAAAAAGACAGCTTTTCAGCTGTCTTTTGTATTTCAATCAAAACAAATTATTTTTTGTTTGCGATTTCTTCTTTTACTTTATTTTCAAGCTCTTCCGCCAATTCAGGATTATCTTTCAACACATCTCTAACCGCATCACGACCCTGTCCTAATTTGGTATCGCCATAGCTGAACCAAGAACCGCTTTTCTTTACAACACCCATATCAACAGCAGTGTCTAAGATTTCTCCGGTTTTAGAAACTCCTTCACCATACATAATGTCAAATTCTGCCATTTTGAAAGGCGGAGCAACTTTGTTTTTTACAATTTTCACCTTCACACGGCTACCAATTGCCTCGTCTCCATTTTTAATCGGCGCACTTGCTTTTCTGATATCTACTCTCACAGAAGCGTAGAATTTCAATGCATTACCACCGGTAGTAGTTTCAGGGTTTCCAAACATTACCCCGATTTTTTCTCTCAACTGGTTGATGAAAATCACGGTACATTTTGTTCTAGAAATTGTTGCCGTTAATTTTCTCAATGCCTGAGACATCAGTCTTGCGTGAAGACCCATTTTAGAATCTCCCATTTCTCCTTCAATCTCTGCTTTTGGCGTCAATGCTGCTACAGAGTCAATTACTACGATGTCGATTGCTCCTGAACGGATCAGGTTATCGGCAATTTCTAAAGCTTGCTCTCCGTTGTCCGGCTGAGAAATGATCAGGTTTTCTAAATCGATCCCCAATTTTGCGGCATAACCTCTGTCGAAAGCGTGCTCTGCATCGATGAAAGCTGCAATTCCGCCTGCTTTTTGTGCTTCTGCAATAGCGTGAAGGGTTAACGTTGTTTTACCTGAAGATTCCGGCCCGTAAATTTCAATGATTCTTCCTCTCGGATATCCACCCACTCCTAAAGCGATGTCTAATCCTAAAGAACCTGAAGGAATTACTTCGATGGTTGTATCAACTGCATCATCCCCTAAAGTCATTACCGTACCTTTTCCGTAGGTTTTATCTAATTTGTCAAGCACTAAAGCGAGTGCTTTTTTCTTATCGTCTATATTGCTCATTTCGGTTAATTATAATTTATCAAAAGTACAGAAATTTAATCTCAAAAACCAATATTTTGATCATCGGGATTTGTAAAAATTGTTAAAATTTATATTGAAGATTTTGTTGATATTAAAATAGCAGATAAAATTTTCTATAATGAATGATCGTGAAAAACCGACGGGTCTTTTAGCCCCGATTGCAGCTTTGTTTGAGCTCATTTTGATTGTTTCGGCGGCGGCTTTTCCGCCGCCGAAACAATCAAAATACCGAGTGCAGAAAGCGGGATTAGCTACTGAATATAGGTAATAGGTAATTGGTAATGAGTAATTGGTAATGGTTGCTTGTTATTAGTGATAATTTTGTTAATGGAAATTTGAATTTTGGGTGATTTTCAGATAATCTTCCAAAACTCTTAGCTGGTCTTTATTTCCTTTTTTAATTCTTGCTTCACGGCTTACCGTAGAATCGTATATTTTATTGATGATTCTTTTTGTAATGGGGAAACCTTTTTTAAAGGGAACATCAGGAATCTGAAGTCTTTTGCAAACCTCATCATCCAGCAAAAACCATGTACAGCAAATGTGTAAATAACGAAGATTCTTTCTTTGAAAACTATATTTCAGAATAGGATTTTCTAAAGATTCGTTGAGTAAAGAATGCGCTAACAATACAGAATCTTTGTCTGCAGACGGCTGAACTGAAGTCCATAAATAAAAGTATTCTGTTGCCTGTTTTTTATTGTCGGGAAGAAGGATTTCCGGTATTCCAAGCAAATATCCCACATATTTCCAGAGATGAAAAAGTCCTTTTTCTTCTTTTTCGGAAAAAGTATTTCCCAATTTATGAAGACTGTGAAGAAAAACAAGGCTAAAACCGATGTAAGTAGCCATCATATCCCATGAATTGATGGGTTCTCCCCAGTTTTTGGTGTCCCACTTTTTATAATGCTTTTTAATGGAAAGTCTTGCGTAGGAATGGATTAACCTGGTTTTTATGGCAAATTCGTAACCTTTTTTGTGAATTTCTAATGCATCGTATCTTGTGACATTCACCCAGAAATCAAGTGTTTCAGAAAGTCTTTTTACCGCACCTTTTTTAAGCGCTTCTGTTGCAATAAGAGGTTTGCTGAGATAGGCATAATCGTAACCCCCGATTAAGCAATAATCTCTAAGCGAGATCAGAGAATCAAGATTACTGCGCATACACAATTCTGCACCGGCTTTTATTAAATCATAATCAAGCCAGGAGGGAAGTTTTTGGGTTTGGGCAAAAAGTTTTTTTACACTTTCGGGAACATTATCATTTTCTGAAACTCCGTTCCTGATGTATTGTTCGATTTCTCGTGATGCTTCACTGTATTTTTTGGTAAAATAAACGTCTTTTACAACCTCATCTCCTATTTCATCTACATGATAAAAGAAAGGAGCAAATTTTTCGAAGTCTTTAAAACTAATTTTTGCACCTGAAAAATCAATCAGCTGCTTTCCATTTCCTTTTGTCCAAAAGTCTTTAAAATGAGGAGAATCTTTAAATCTCGGTTGTAAAATGTGGTCTTCCATCAATCATAAAGGTACAAGTTTTGCACCGAAAGTTTGTGGTGAGATTTGTCAGCTCGAAATTTTTAATATCAAAAAAAATTATTTTGGAGATTTATTTTTAACGGAATCACTTTCGATTTTATGAATTTTAGCAACTGAATCATTTTCAATGAAAACAGGTTTTCCCATTTGAAAATTTTTATTATTAAGTGTAAGTGTATCCATTTCTAGATCTTCAACTACAACACCTGTCGTTACACAAGATTCTTCTTTTTGTTTTGAGCATCCCGTCAAAAATAGAATCAAAGAAAAAACAGTCAGGATAATTCTGTTATTCTGAAGATAGGAAGGAATATATTTAAAGAACCTTTTTTCTACCTGTTCAGTTTTATTTGTTTTATTATCGGATAATTGATGACTGTAAAATCTTCCGCAAATGCTTGTATTTTTATTTTCTATAAAAATCTGCTCAATTTCTTCCGGTTGTTTTTGTGTAAAATCAATCACACATTTACTGCAGACTGCACAAAATCTCCCTTTTTCCTGAGGAGACATTGTTTCCCAGTTTTCAGAACATGGATCCGGAATGTGTATCGTTTTCATCATTTATTTTTTTAAATCATTAATCTTAAAAAAAGAAAAACCGCTCCAAAAAATGGAACGGTTTAAATTTATATAAAAATTTTAGAATTAAGCTAAAACTTCTTTTACTTTGTTTGCAGCTTCTTCTAAAGTAATTGCAGAGTGTACCGGAAGACCAGACTCGTCAATTAATTTTTTAGCTTCTACAGCGTTAGTTCCCTGTAATCTTACGATCAATGGAACTGGAAGGCTACCCATCGCTTTGTAAGCGTCTACAACACCCTGAGCAACTCTGTCACATCTTACGATACCTCCGAAGATGTTGATCAAAATAGCTTTTACGTTTGGATCTCTTAAGATAATTCCGAAAGCAGTCTGTACTCTCGCAGCATCTGCAGTTCCACCAACGTCTAGGAAGTTCGCAGGGTTACCACCTGATAATTTGATGATATCCATCGTTGCCATTGCAAGACCAGCTCCGTTTACCATACAAGCAACGTTACCGTCTAGCTTTACGAAGTTAAGACCAGCTTCACCAGCTTCTACATCGATAGGATCTTCTTCTCTTGTATCTCTCAATTCAGCAAGATCTTTGTGACGGAACAATGAGTTACCATCCAAAGTTACTTTAGCATCTACAGCGATGATTTTGTTATCAGAAGTTTTCAAAACCGGGTTGATTTCGAAAAGAGATGCATCGATTCCTGTATATGCGTTGTATAATGAAGTGATGAATTTTGTGAATTCTTTGAAAGCATTTCCTTCAAGACCTAAATTGAAAGCAATTTTTCTAGCCTGGAAACCTTGAAGACCGATAGCCGGATCGATCAATTCGTTGTGAATCAAATGAGGTGTTACTTCTGCAACGTGCTCAATATCCATACCTCCTTCAGTAGAATATACGATTGTATTTTTACCTTGAGCTCTGTCTAAAAGAATAGAAACATAAAATTCTTTAGTTTCAGATTCTCCCGGATAATAAACGTCTTCTGCAACCAAAACAGAGTGTACTTTTTTACCTTCAGCAGAAGTTTGTGGAGTTACCAACTGCATTCCGATGATGTTTTGAGCATTTTCTTTAAGCTTATCCATGTTTGGAGAAAACTTTACACCACCACCTTTACCACGACCACCTGCGTGAATCTGTGCTTTTACAACCCAAGCCTGAGCTCCGGTTTCAGCAGTCAATTTTTCAGCAGCTGCTACAGCTTCATCTACGTTGTTTGCAACGAAACCACGTTGGATAGCTACTCCATACTTTGATAAAATCTCTTTTGATTGATACTCGTGAAGATTCATATTATTTTTTATTATTTTATTTTAAAATTTAAAGGTTGACAAATTTAATAAAAAGACACGGAAGTTCAAGTTTATTAGAATAAAAATTAAAACCCGATCCATCTTTTTTATTTTTTTTATGATTAAAAGAGTAAACTGACGAAGTTTTTCAGAAAAATCTTGTTAAAATATAAAACATTAAAAAGACAAATATTTTTTTATTGAAATTTACTTTTTTGAACCATTAAGAAGATTTAAGGGGTTAAGTTTTATTAAGGGGAAATCAAATAGATTTTCAATTAGTATTTTTCTTAAACTAATTATCCTAAACTTCTTAATTTCTCTTAATGGTTTAGATTATTCTTCAGCTAATTTTTCCGATTGCGACCCGATAAACGGAATTTTCGGAGCAAGGAAATACCCTGTTAAACTTGCAAAAAGTATTGGTACGAAATACGTAAAACCAGTCAGGGTTCCCAGAATAATCGTTGTACTCATCGGCGTTCTTGTAACACACGCATTGATTGCAGCCATACAGCTTACAATCGCCAAAGTAGTATCAACTACCGGAAATAAGTTGTGAATAATTAACCCTAAAGTTGTTCCCACAAAGAAAAGCGGGATGATGAAACCACCTCTCCAGCCGGAAGTTACCGTAATGGCAATCGCTAAAATTTTGAAAATTAAAATGATAATTAAAAAATTCAAAGCATAATTTCCGTTGATTAACTGATTGATCTCATGATGCCCGAAATATCTTGTCAGTGGAAAATAAAACGCAATAATTCCCAATAAAATTCCACCCGCCAAAGTTTTAATGTAGATTGGAAATTTTCTGTATTCGAAAACTTTTTTGAAAAATTTAACCACAAAAATAAAAATCCAGCCAAATAAAGTTCCTACAATTCCAAACAAAGAAGCGTAAAGAAAATCGTAAACTCCGGTGTAATGATACGCTTTCAAATCCCATGTCGCCCCGATTCCCAGATGAATAATCAAAGCAAACATCAGGTAACTGAAACAGCTCGCCACCAAAGCCGGAATAATCGCTTTGTAATATTCAACAGCGTGTTTGTGGTGAAGAATTTCCAAAGAAAATAAACTTCCGCCAAGCGGAGCGCCAAAAAGTGCGGTAAATCCGGAAGCCATTCCGGCAATACTTAAAGAACGCAACTCTTCACCTTTTAACCTGAAAAGTTTTCCCAAATACGTTCCCGTAGAACCTGTAACCTGAACCAAAGGTGCTTCCGGACCCAAACTTCCACCCGATGCCACACAAAAAAGTGACGACAAAATCATGGAAGGATTATTTTTCGGCTCTAATTTTCCTTTATTAAAACGAATATTATTTACAATCAGATGAATTTCTCCCGGATCGCCGATAAAGTAAATCACCAAACCCGCCAAAAGCCCGGAAATTGCCATCACAGGAATGACCATCCAACCTTGAAATTCGTGTAAAAACTCAGTGAAATGTTCGAGTACAATCCAATAAAGTCCGGCGATAATTCCGCCAACCAAACCTGTGATTGCCCACATAAAAAAAGTACGGCTGAATACGAAAGGATTAAACTTAATAGGCTGATCCAAAAGGTTAAAAGTTCGTATTAATCGACGTCTTCTGTTGATTTTCATTTTAATTTATTTTTAAAATTACGACCATCATTTGCAGTAATATTGTTTTTGAAATATAGGATTTTTGAAACATTAAGGTAATTAAAAGATTAAGGATTTTTAAGAATCAATAAATTGATTTAAGCGCACAACTTAATTTTTACTTTAGTAAATCTTAAGAAAATACGATTATTTTAATTCTTAAAAACTCAAATACCTTAATGTTTAAAATAATTGATGAATATTAAATCTTATTTTTCACAAAATAAAAAATCAGCATCAACCAGGCTAAGATCATACATAATCCTCCAAGCGGAGTGATCGGTCCTAAAAATTTAAGATTGGCTCCTAAATAATCCTGAAGACTCAAAAAGTAAATACTGAATGAGAACAGAATAGTTCCCGTAATCATCAGAATAGAAATCCATTTCTGAGATGAGGTGTCAAATTTTAAAATATATCCTGCAACCAGTAAAAAGAATGCGGCGTACATTTGATATCTTACTCCTGTTTCAAAGCTTTCAAGCCTTTCCACAGATAAAATTTTCTTTAAAGCATGGGCTCCGAAAGCTCCTAAAATAACGGATAACATTCCGTATGTAGCACCGAAGACTAAAGTAATTGTTTTCATTTTATAATTCTTCTAATTCTAGTTTTAAATATTTCTTTGTTTTATAATCCTGCCAAGTTCCGGAGATTTTATTCCCTTGTAAATCAGCTTCTATCAAAGCTCTGAAAATCCATTGATTGGTTTCTTCGCTGTAGTAATCATTTTCAATGATCGAGATATGATTTCCTTTCAATTTACCGTTCCACTCTATCAGTTTTTTATTTTTATCGTACCAGTATTTTGCAGAAAAAGAACCGTCATCATATACTTTATCAATTAAAACGGTAATGGAATATTTCCCTTCGATTTTTCCTTTATACAGCTTATTATCAAAACTTGTTTTATCTGTTTTTCCGGAATCGGACAATAAGTTTTTCGCATACGAACTCCAATACTTTTCTAAATCTCTGTAAGGAAATTCCACAACATGACTTCCGAGTTCATCCAATGCTCTCATTGCATGATTAGAACATCTTCCGGCAATAAAAACAATTTTATCTTTTGCAAAATAATATTCAATTCCATCCAAACTATAATTGGTAAAACAATCTTCATACATCGCAATCTATTCTAAAACTTTTTCCGAAGAATTTTTCTCCGATTTCAATTCTGTAAGAAAATCATTCACCTTCTTTTTAATAGTCTTCTGAATTAAATTTTCAACTGTTTTTATTGAGTTAGGCTGAAATAAATCTTTTGCATTGATTAAATTCCCTGTTCTCAAATCAAAATTCTTCCAGATATCAAAACCTTCAGGATACGCTCCAGAAGCTTCTCCGTTGATGGCAATGCTTAAAATATTTTTAGGCGTTTCCAGTTTTTCCCAACCATAAAAATAAACGTAATTGAAGTATGAAGTTTTCCCTGTAGACACCAATTGAGAAGGACTTATTTTTGACCCGGGAATATATTCAAGCTGATTAACCTGCAAAAACGTATTGATTTTATTTTCAATTAAAGGTTTCTCAGGATAAGAAACTTTCGGAAAAGTAAAATCTTCAGATTTTGGAGGCAAATCTGTTATTTTTAAATTTTTCTGCTGCGAAAAACTTAAACCGGAAACTAACAGAAAAAATAAAATTTTCTTTTTCACTACAACGGATGTAAAAAATATGAAACCAATCTGCTGATCAATATTACAGCTCCCAAAATAACAAACATCTTCCAAAACTTCTTAGAATTTCTGAAGCCGGGATGATCTGTCTGTTTAAGAAAGATTCCAAAAACAATAAATAAAACAGCTAAAATAATCTGTATCAGTATCATTTATTTTCCTCTTAACCTGTTAAATTCATTGATTACTTCGTGATGCGTCACCGTTTTATCTTTAAAATAAGTTACAAAATGTTGTTTTTCTTCTTCTGTTGCCTCCATTTGATTTAAAATATTCAGCAAATGCATTTTCATATGTCCTTTCTGAATTCCTGTTGTGACCAAAGAACGAAGCGCTCCAAAATTCTGAGCCAGCCCTGAAACCGCCAAAATACTCATTAATTCCTGAGCAGATGGTTTTCCGAGAAGCGCCAAAGAGAATTTTACCAAAGGATGAAGATTCGTTAAACCACCGACAACTCCTACAGAAATCGGAAGATCAATCCAGAATCTGAAAACTCCGTTGTCAATTGTACAATGCGTCAACGAAGAATATTTTCCATCTTTCGAAGCATAAGCATGCGCACAAGCTTCAGTTGCTCTGAAATCATTTCCGGTTGCAATCACGACTGCATCAACACCGTTCATAATTCCTTTGTTATGGGTTGTCGCACGGAATGGTTCAATTTCAGCAATCGTAACCGCTTGTTTAAATTTTCTTGCAAATTCTTCGTTTGAAATTCCGCTGTCGTCTTTCAGATCTACAATTTTACAGGAAACTTCAGCTCTTACAATACAATCGGGCGTGAAATTGGAAAGAATATTCATCACAATCTGTAAAGAATTTTTTTCATCCTGAGTAAAATCTTCACTGATTGCAATTTCCTGTTTCAATGTTTTTCCAAACTGCTCCAGACAAGAATTGATAAAGTTGGCTCCCATAGAATCTACCGTATCAAAACTTGCTTTCAGCTGGTAATAATTCGGCATTTCGGAAGTTTTGTCAATCAGTTTTATGTCTAAAATTCCGCCGCCACGATTTCTCATGTTTGCCGTAATCACTTCTGTTGCCTCAAACAGCTTTTTCTTTAAACTAAAATTAAAAAAATGAAGCAGCTTGTGAGATTCTACATCTATGATAAAATGCGTGTGTCCTAATTTTTCGGTGTTGATGATGGTCGTTTTAAAACCACCTTTATCGATCCAGAATTTTGCTGCTTTTGAAGCTGCTGCAACGACAGAACTTTCTTCCACAGCCATTGGCAAAGCAAATAATTTTCCGTTGATCAGAAAATTGGGCGCAATTCCGTAAGGCATATAAAAATTGGAGATCGTGTTTTCAGAAAACTCATCGTGAAGCTTCTGTAAGTCTGCATTTTCGTTCCAATATTGATTGAGTATATATTGATAATCCTGGTTTCCTTCGAGATATTCGCTAACAAGCCAGTCTATTTTCCCCTGTTTGGTTAATTTAGAAAAACCTTCTACTGGTTTATGATTCATAAGAATAGTGTTTATTTTTTTACAGGTTATCGTAATTTTTACGATCTCACTCATAAATTTAATGCCCGTAAATATACTAATTTTGCTTCGGAAATATGTGGATAAGTTTGTTTTAAAAACACTGACTTTTCTCAATTTTGGACTTAATTTTGTTTAAACTTTTATCAGATTTTTTAATTGCAAAATATTTATATAAATGAATTTTGACCGCATAAAAGAGAAGCTCGAAATACTTGCAGATGCTGCGAAGTACGATGTTTCGTGCTCTTCAAGCGGCGGAAAAAGAAAAAACAACGGAGGTTTAGGCGACAGCTCAGCAAGCGGAAYCTGCCATACTTACACCGAAGACGGGCGTTGTGTTTCTCTGCTCAAAATTCTTTTAACCAATCATTGTATTTACGATTGCATTTATTGCGTTTCTCGAAAATCGAATGACATCAAACGTGCTGCTTTTACGGTGGAAGAAGTGGTTGATTTAACTATAAGTTTTTACCGCAGAAATTATATTGAAGGCTTATTTCTAAGTTCCGGAATTTTCAAAGATGCCGATACGACGATGGAACGTTTGGTGCGTGTTGCTAAAAAATTGAGAACCGAGCATAAATTTAACGGTTATATTCATTTAAAATCGATTCCCGGAGCGAGGATGAAAAGAAAATCATCAGAAGCGCTCCTAAATTTGCTCCGGCCGGACAATCGACTCAAATGATTGTGGGCGCAACCAATGAAAATGATTTACAAATTATTAAAGTTGCCGATCATTTTTACAAAAATTACGGAATGAAAAGGGTTTATTATTCCGGATACATTCCTGTAACTGTCGATAATCGTTTGCCTGCGATTACAGCGGAAGTCCCAGTTTTACGGGAAAACCGTTTGTATCAATCTGATTGGCTGATGCGTTTTTATGGTTTTAAAGCTGATGAAATTTTAGATTTTAATATGCCTTTTCTGGATCTGGAAGTCGACCCAAAATTAAGTTGGGCTCTGCGTCATTTAGATCAGTTTCCTGTTAATTTGCAAACCGCAGATTATAAAATGATTCTCAGAATTCCGGGAATTGGTGTAAAAACTGCCCAGAAAATTGTGAGTGCAAGAAAATTTCAGGTTTTAAGTATTGATCATCTTAAAAAATTGGGAGCCGCAGTGAACCGGGCAAAGTATTTTATTGATTTCACGTATGGAAATCCATTTTTAAAGCACTTAACAGATTTAAATTTAAGAAGATTGATTATTGGCGGAAGTCAGTCGAAATTTCAAAATCAGTTTTCGCAGCAATTGACGCTTTTTTAAACACAAATTGCACAAATATTTCACGAATAACACAAACACTTTAAAAACTTTCAAATTCTCCTATATCAATTGTCCATATTTGCTAAATTTGGATATATTTTATATTTTTGAGTAAAGATTACAAAATGAATGTAAGTTTCACAAAAAAACAGGAAGAATATATTTCAAACCAAATAGAATCGGGAGATTTTCAAAATGCAAGTGAGGTTGTAAGAGATGCTTTGCGTCTTCACGAAATTTATCGTCATCGCCTTATTCAGGATTTGAAAGCGGAAATCGAAAAAGGATGGGAAGGAAATTCGAGTTCTCGCTCTGTAAAAGATATTATAAAATCTAAAAAAGTGAATCAGAAATAATGTCTGAAAAATTCTATATTTTATCGGAATTTGCTGATCAGGATCTGGAGGACATTTTTAACTTTACGTTTAATAAATTTGGATTTGATCAGGCTGAAAAGTACCTTCTTGAAATAGAAGATATTTTTCAGAATTTGATTACAAATCCGGAATTGGGCAAAGCCCGAAATGAAATAAAACAAGGTTTATACAGTTTTCCCAAAGATAATCATGTTATTTTCTATCGAGTTTTAGATGATCACATTCGAATTGTAAGAATTCTTCATGGAAGCAGAGATGTTCCACAATATTTTTAATTTCTAAATCATTTTTATACTTATTCATTCTTAATATATGAGAACAAAGAAAGCTTTAATCCATGATCAGTTACAGTTACAAAAAATTGACAGCACAGTTTCATTGTTTTCACAACATCTGATGTCAAATTCAAAATGGGTAAGATTGATTGATGGTCTCGTTGATAATATAGAGAAAGTAAGGAAAATTCAATTTAAGAAAGTTCAAAACGATAAAATCGGCGAGTTATATTTGGATGAAAATACAATTTATGAATACGACTATTGGCAAAATGGCTTTGAGGGAAGTAATTCTTTTGGTGAATGGTTGGAATACAGAGAAATTGAATATCTAATTTTCCCTAAAATAATTGATTCAAAAAATAATGTTCAGGATTTAGAAGATATTAAACTGAATATAGAAAAGATTGGGCATTTCTTTTTTGAACTAAATGAAAATGAACTAAAATTAATCTGTTATAAAGAATAATAAAACACCAATTTCACAAATATTTTCACGAATAACACAAACACTCTAAAAACTCTCAAACCCTCCAACTCAAATGACAACCCTACTCTACGACGGAAGTTTCGACGGACTTTTCACTGCGATATTTGAAGTTTTCGAATATCGATATAAAGACGTGGAAATTTTCAGCAAAGAAAATTTTCAGCAGGAAAATATGTTTGCAGAAATTCATGAAGTGATTACACAGCAGGAAAAATCTGAAAGAGTTTTAAATAAACTTGAGAAAAATATCGGAAAATCCGGAATTCATCAACTGTTACAGGTTTTTCTTTCAGAAGATCAGGAAATGGAAAAACTGATTTTATCTGCCGTAAAACAATCTATTAAACATCCGGAAGAAAATATATTGAAAAATTTTGCCCATGACAATATTCTGAAAATTGCAAAAATCTGCAAATCTGTAAGCCGGGAAAGACACCGAATGACCGCTTTTGTACGTTTTGAAAAATTGCAGGACGAAATTTATTTTGCAAAAATTGATCCTGATTTTAATGTTCTGCCTTTAATAAGAAAACATTTTAAAGACCGGTATGCAGATCAAAAATGGATGATTTATGATTTGAGAAGACATTATGGTTTGTTTTATGATTTAGAAAACTGTGAATTCTTTTATCCGGATGAAAAAATAGATTTAAACCGATATCAGCAGAAATTCCATGAGGAAGAGAAAAAATATCAGACTTTGTGGCAAAGTTATTTTACCAAAACGAATATTAAAGAAAGGAAAAATACAAAATTGCACATTCAACATGTTCCGAAACGATATTGGAAATATTTGACAGAGAAATGGTAATTAGATAAAAGAACAAAGATAAAAGATAAAAGATTAAATATTCACAAAAGAAAAGCCGGGCTAAAGCCCGACTCTATAGATATTTTTATAAAATTTTCTCATAACAAACACTTTCATCAATTCCGATATACTGGCCGTAATTGGGAATTCGATGATAACCGCTTTTTTCGTACACAGAAAGTGCTTCGTTTTGTTTTAACGAACTTTCTAAAACAGCTTTTTTATAGTCCGATTCTTTTGCCCAAATCTCAAGTTCTTTTACAATTGCCGTAGCCAAACCTTTTTTTCTGAATTTGGGACTGGTATACATTCTTTTGATTTCAACAGTGTTTTCTTCAAATTTTTTGAAAGCTCCGCAAGCAGCAGGAATTTTATCTATATAAATAACAATGCAGTTTTTAATCATATCAATTTTATTAAACTGATCATAAAATGCATGCTTATCACCATTGCGAATGGCTAAATCTGCATCTAAAAGCTTAACTAAATTTTGAAAATCTATATTTGAAGAATCTGTTCTGAGGATTTGCATTTTATTTAGATTAAAAATTCTCTCGCAGATTTAGTAATTTCGCTAATAATAAAATCAGCTCAATCTGTTTAATCCGCAAAAGATTTCATTTTAAAAATTGACAACAAATTTCCTTTCGTTAATCAACTCTGCGATTGCCAACATATCTTTTCCGATCAATCGGTCATCTTCTAATTTTGCTACTTTTGAACGTAGAATCGCAAAATTTTCTTCAATTATTTTTGAGCATTTTGCAGGTCTTCTGAATTCTAAACCTTGCGCAGCAAACATTAATTCAACAGCCAAAATATTGACTAAATTCCCAAGAACCTGATTAAACTTTCTCCCTGAAATACTTCCCATCGAAACATGATCTTCCTGTCCTAAACTTGTCGGGATAGAATCTGCCGAAGCCGGGAAACAAAGCGTTTTATTTTCAGTAACCAAAGCTGCAGCAGTATATTGCGGGATCATAAATCCGGAATTTAAACCTGAGCTTTCGGTTAATAATCTTGGTAAACCGTATTTTCCTTCAAGTAATAAATAGCTTCTTCTGTCTGAAATATTTCCCAATTCTGCTGCTGCCAAAGTTGCATAATCTAAAGGCATCGCCATCAACTGACCGTGGAAATTACCTCCTGAAATAGATTCTTCAGCACTTAAAACAATCGGGTTGTCAGTTACAGAATTTAATTCTGTTTCTGCCATCATTTTAAGGTGTTCAAAAGCATTTCTGCTTGCGCCGTGAACCTGCGGAACGCATCTCATAGAATAAGGATCCTGAACTCTTTCACACTCTTCGTGAGCTTTTAAGTTTTCAGAATTTTTTAAAAATTTCACCATTCTTGCGGCTACTTTTTTACTTCCTTCAAATGGTCTGATGTCATGAAGTTCTTTCTTAAAAGGACTTGCAGAACCTCTGTATGCTTCAAGACTCATCGCTGCAGTCATATCTGCTAAGTCTAATAAATATTCAAATTTTTCTAAACCTTTTATCGCATGGGCCAGAATAAACTGAGTTCCGTTGATGAGCCCCAAACCTTCTTTCGGTCCCAAAACCAATGGCTCAAGATTGTTTTTTTCTAAAACTTCAGCCGTTTCGAAAATTTCATTGCCTACCCAAACCTGTCCGAGTCCTAAAAGTGGTAAAACCAAGTGTGATAACGGAGCTAAATCTCCTGAAGCTCCTACAGAACCCTGCTCCGGAACCACAGGAATAATATCTTTTTCAAGCATTACGATAAATCTTTCGATCACTTCCAGAGAAACTCCAGAAAAACCTTTTGACAATGCATGAACCTTCGCAATCATCATGATTTTTGAAAACTCTTTATCAATCGGTTTTCCTACTCCTACTGCATGAGAAATAATTAAATTGTACTGAAGCTGTGCCGTTTCATCAGCCGAAATTTTAGTATCACAAAGCGGCCCGAATCCTGTATTGATCCCATAAACACATCGGTCTGACTCTACAATCTGCTTTACATTATTCTGAGATTTTATAATCTGCTCTTTCGCAGCTTTATTTAATTTAGCTTTATTTGGGGCTTTACAGATTTCCAAAACATCATGGAAACTGAAAGTGTCTATACCGTAAATCATTTCAAAAAAATTTGCCTAAAAGTACTCATTTTTGAGCATACTGAAAAAGTCATCTTTCAAGGAAAAAATATTTTAAGAAACAGACAATTATTTTCCTATTTTTATCGCCAATAAAAAACTGATTTATATGAAATTTAAAGCTCTATTATTGGCACTTTCGTTGACAAGTGCATTTTCATTTGCTCAAAACAAAGTGAAGTATTCTAAGGAAGAGATCAAAAAAATGGAAACCTATCTTTTCAATGAAGGGTTTAATATTCCTTCTCCAAAGAAAATATCTACCATCATTATGAAAGACGGAACTGTAAATAAAGGATATTGCAGCAAAGTTGATTCTAAAAAAGGACAGATCTATGAAATCGCCATTAAAGACAGTGTCACAAAAAAGCAAATGACTTTTAATGCTGAAAATGTAAGCGAAATGTACATCTACCCAAGCAACGCCGAAAAGATTGCCAAAGTGGGAAAATATTTTGGTAACATCAGAAATTTCGGAACTAAAAAACTGACGAAGAACACGACCGGCGAAAACATTCACTTTGTAAACCAAACCGTTTCTTTAAAGAACAAAAAAGATGATAAAGAATTTCTGATGCAGCTTATCAATCCTGAGTTCAGCGATGTTATCTCTGTTTACCACGATCCGAGAGCAAAAGAAACTGGTGGTGTTTCCTTTGGTGGACCTCAGTTGGGAGGTGGTGTTATTAAATCTTATTACGTAAAAAAAGGAGACAAAGTAATGTGGCTTCACAAAGATGATTTTGAAGACAACTATGATTTCTTATTTGGCGACAATGCAGAATTTATGAAAAAATATCCTAAAAATTCTGTAGAATGGGATTATTTCAGCTTTTTGGTAAGCGAATATACTCAAATGACACACGGATAAAATAATTTAACTATAAATCTGAAGCTGTAGAATTTTCTGCAGCTTTTTTTGTGCACCGAAATTGCTTAAATTTGTAGTATGAATCCGTCTTTAGAACTGCAGCTTAAAACTTTACCTTCCGAACCCGGCGTTTATCGGTATTACGATAAAAACGAAAATCTACTGTATGTAGGTAAAGCCAAAAATCTAAAGAAAAGAGTACTTTCTTATTTCAACAAAACGCTTTCCGGTTACCGCACCAGAATTATGGTCGGAAAAATAAACCGTCTTGAAACTACGATTGTAAACAGTGAATATGACGCACTTTTACTGGAAAACAACCTGATAAAAGAACATCAGCCTTTCTACAATATCATGTTGAAAGACGATAAAACTTATCCGTGGATTTGCATTAAGAATGAAGATTTTCCAAGGATTTTTCTCACAAGAAATAAAATAAAAGACGGCTCTGAATATTTTGGACCTTACGCAAAAGTACGTCCGGCAAAGATTTTACTGGATACTATTAAGCATATTTATAAACTGCGTACCTGCAATTTAAATTTAGCTCCGAAAAAAATTGAAGAGGGAAAATATAAAGTCTGTCTTGAGTTTCATATCAAAAACTGTGAAGGGCCGTGTGAAAACCTGGAAAGCAAAGAAGATTATGACGAAAAAATAGATGCGATTCGTGGGATTGTAAAAGGAGATTTCAGACGGGCAAAAGAATATCTCATCAATCAGATGACGAAATACGCTACAAACCTTCAGTTTGAAAATGCTCAGATGATTAAGGAAAGACTCAATATTCTTGAAGATTATCAGGCAAAACATACGGTTGTAAACCCAAATATCGACGATGTGGATGTTTTCGGAATGACGAGTGATGAAACGGCGGCTTACGTTAATTATTTTAAAATAAGAAACGGAAATATCATTCAGAGTTTCACCACCGAAATCAAGAAAATGCTTGAAGAAAGCGATGAAGAAATCATGGAAGAAGCTTTGATCGAAATCCGCCAGAAGTTTGATTCTGATTCTAAAGAAGTTTTGCTTCCGTTTCATTTAAGTGTAGAAATTCCTAACGTCAAACTGATTGTTCCAAAAGTTGGCGATAAAAAAAGAATCGTAGAACTTTCAGAAAAAAATGCCAAAGAATATCGTTTAGAAAAATTAAAGCAGGTACAGATTGTAGATCCGGAAAGACATTCAAACAGGATTATGGCAGAGATGCAAAAATTACTGAGAATGCCTGTTGAGCCGAGACATATTGAAGGTTTTGACAATTCCAATATCCAGGGAACCAATCCGGTTTCTGCGTGTGTTGTTTTTAAAGACGGAAAACCCAGCAAAGCCGATTACAGAATTTTTCATCCTAAAACGGTTACCGGACCCGATGATTTTAAAACGATGGAAGAAGTAATTTTTCGCCGTTACAAAAGAATGCTTGAGGAAGGAGAAAGTTTGCCTCAATTGATTTTAATTGATGGTGGAAAAGGCCAGCTTTCATCAGCCATAAAAAGCTTAAAATTACTCGGATTATACGGAAAAATAACCATTGTAGGAATTGCAAAAAGGCTGGAAGAAATTTTCTTTCCGGAAGACCCTATTCCGTTGTATCTTGACAAAAAATCTGAAACCCTAAAAGTTTTGCAGAGAGTAAGAGATGAAGCGCACCGTTTCGGGGTAAAGCACCACCGAACGAGGCGTACCAATTCTACGATAAAATCTGAGCTTGAAGAAATTCCGGGAGTTGGTGAAAAAACTATTGAACTGCTTTTGTCTAAATTAAAATCAGTGAAAAGAATAAAAGAATCTAATCTTGAAACTTTAGAAGAAATTTTAGGAAAATCTAAAGCAAAAATAATCTGGGAGTTTTTTAATCATCAATAATAAAATATTTTTTTTAAAATAAAAGACAAAAGACAGCTCTGCTTTAGAACTGTCTTTTTTATGGTATTATAAAAATGTATAATTTAAACTTCTCCCATTACGTACATATTTTCCATTGTAGGAACTGCACTTCCGCCTTCTTTTTCCAGAGTAATCGCAAAAGCCTGTGCATTCGGAATGTTTGCCAAAGCTATTTTAGCATCTTTTTCGTCGGTGTACATTCCTGCGCTTACCGGTTTTCCGTCTGCAATTGCCCAAAGCTGATACTGCATTCCTTCAGGAGCCTTTGGTAAACTATTCGCCGTTAAATAAACATCTTTAGACGTTTTATCCCAATAAACTACGGCATTTGATTCCGGATGTTTTTCAACTCCTGCCAAAACAATTTTAAGCATTTTCGGGTTTGAGGTAACCTTCAATTTCTGCTCAAGATTCTGCATCGCAAGATGTTGAGATTGCTTATCAGATTTTAAATCAGCTAATTCTTTTTTAATTTCATTTTGACTGTTTAACCAATAAAGATTAGCTATAATACTTACTAAAAATAAAACGGATGCAGCCACCGCAAAGGTCTTCCAGCCGTTATTTTTTATCTGCTGAGTTTCTGGTTGTATTTCTGATTTTGGCTCAGTAATTGTAATTATATTTTCAGTTTTCACTTCTTCAACTTCTGGTTGAGACTGAATTTTTTCCCAAATTTTTGATTTTAAATCATTGGGCGGCGTTATTGCCTGTGYTGTTGCAAGCAATTCAAAAGTTTTTTGCGCTTCTTCGTAAGCGGCTTTTACTTCGGCATTATTCTTCATCACACACTCCAAAATACCTGCTTCCTCGGGAGAAGCAAGACCTAGAATGTAAGATTCTAGAATTCCGGATGATATGTATTCTTTACTATCCAATTTATTGAAAATCTTTTAACAAGTCTTTTAATTTCATTAATGCATTCCGCATTTTTGTTTTTACAGTACCTAAAGGCATATTCAGTTTTTCTGATATCTCACTCTGCGTAAAACCCTGATAATAAGCAAGGTCTATGAGTTCTTGCTTATCAGATTCTAAACTTTCAAGCACTTTACTAAAGCCAATAAAATCAGAATTATTGGTAGTTGAAAGTTCCGCATTCTCATATACGAAATCTGGTATGGGTTGGTTTTTAAGTTGATTTTGAAAACTTTTAGATTTAAGATAATCAATTGCTGTGTTTCTGGCAATATTAATCATCCAGGTATAAAATCTACCTTTCGCAGCATCGTATTGATGGATAGAATTCCAGATTTTCACAAAAACATCCTGAATAATCTCTTCTGTATATTCTTTAGACTGAACTATTCTGAGAATTACACCATACAACGCACCCGAATAGTTATCATACAAATGATGAAAACCAGCTTCGTTTTTCTGTCTCAGCAAAACGATAAGTTCTTCTTCTGAATAGTTTGCTTTTATGGTGGATATTTTTTCATTTCAAATGTATTAAAATAAACTAAATAATGAAAAAAAACTTTTAAAATTTAATACCACAAAATAATTAATTAAAAAATAATCGATTACGGTTAATTATTGTTAAAAAATAAAATTCTTAAATCTAAACCAAACTGATCTTCGTAAATGATGATAACAACAAAATTACTTCTCAATAATAAGGTTGAAACATTACAAAGTGAAGGTCCTTTCACGGTTTTCGCTCCGACAGATGCAGCCTTTGCAAAATTACCTGCAGGAACGGTTGAAAACCTTGTAAAACCGGAAAATAAAGCAATGCTTACAAAAATTTTAACGTATCATGTCTTGCCAGGAAAATATAATGCAAAACAAGTTTGGGCAGCGGTAAAAGCAGGAAACGGCAAAGCGATGATGAAAACCGTACAAGGTGAAGAACTTACGTTCTGGACGAAAGGAAAAGATCTATATATAACCGACGCAAAAGGTAACAAAGCGAAAGTTACGATTGCAGACGTTAATCAGTCAAATGGCGTGATACATGTAATTGATACAGTATTGATGCCCTAATTTTAGTTTTTATGGTTTATTTTAAGGAGCCTTACCTGAAGTTTTCGGGTAAGGCTTTTTTAATATTTTTGTAAAAATTTTTGAAACTATTTTACAGGTGAAAATACTTCTTTTGAATATTCGTCATTCCCTTTCGGAATTTCGATTACTAAATTTCCGTTTTCGTAATACCCTGTTGTAGATTCTCCTGAACTTAGTTTTACTCTGAAAACATCTTTCTTTGTAGTCTCTTTGAAAGTTGCAAAAGGAACAGAACTGTTGCCGTCTGCTAAAATAAACTGAGTTTCATCTATCTGAATCTTCTGCAAATTGATTTTACCATTTGAAAATCTTACCGATTTATCAGATTCTCTTTTTGATTCTGTTCTTACAGGTTCTTGTTTCATTCCTTCCTGCACATTATTCATCGAATAATCCCTGTTCATCGAATAAACCATATTATTCTGTTCTGTAGGTTTAGATATAGGAATCGCTACCAAAGCTTTAGATAAGGCATCTTGGTAACCTTCGGCAAATTCTTTAATTGACGAGCCTCCTTTTTCGGAAGAAATTACTTTGCTGTTGCAGTCTTTAAATTCTAAAATGATTTTATTTCTAAGAAAATTACTGTCATTTACCAAATCTGCGTTCAAAACAGAACACGGGTTTGCATTTGCATCTTCCGGCCACTGACCTCTGTTTTCAGAAATTATGGTATATTGTTTGGCTTTCAGATTTTTAGTTAATAATGCACTAAGACCGTAATTATCTTTTTTAAAACTTTCAAATGTGCCCGGAACAACTACATACTTATAATCTGAAACTTTCTGCGCATACGAAAGCATTACACAAAAAGACGATATAATAACAGATAACTTTTTCATACAATTTATTTAAATAAAAAAATAATTAATCATTTCTAAATTCTCCCATATCCAGTTTTAATGAGAAGAAATTAGAATAAAAATTAGAACCTCCGATTCCTGAATTGCTGATTGCATAATCAAGCGTCAAACCTCTGTAACGGATTCCGATACCTGCACTTGGCTGGAAAGACACTTTTCTTTGAAGATCTTCAATATCGGTAATCGACTGGAATCTGTTGACCCCCAATCTCACAAAAATCATTTTCTGATATCCTAATTCAGCTCCTGCATAAGGTGTAATACTCGCAAAATCTGTTGAAAGTAGCGCTGCCGTTTTAGCAAAATCTACATTAATTCCGGCTTCCGGTAAAACATATAAGCTGCTGTTAATATTAAATAATTTACTTGCTCCTGCATTCAATTTTGGCATGGTCAATTCCATTTTATCAGTTGGAGCAGGGTTAAATTCTTCCCCGTTTACGATGGTTGATAATTCACTCTGATTAACGCTCCAAAAGTTGACCGTAGTCGTTGCATCACGAAGAACTCCTCCGAATTTCCAGCCGTTATCAGCTTTGTAAATGGCTCCAACATCAAAACCAAATCCATATCCGCTTGCAAATTTCCCAACGTTTCGGTAAACAATTTTCGCATTTACACCGACATCCAGTTTTGGATTTCCACCAGGATTGAATGCATAAGAAATAATCCCTGCATAATCTGATTGTGAAAATTTTGTGATTTTATCGTAATCGATATTTCCTTCAGTATCGATTAACTGAGTTGTATTCAAGATATTATCAACGCCTAAACGTACCACAGAAACTCCGAAAACTCCGTTCTCTAAAACTTTTGCATACGCCAGATAATCATATTTTGCAATCGATTCAAAATATTCTGCGTGCATTGCTGCACCTTGCCAATCTCTTGTAATTCCGTTCAATCCTGCGGGATTCCACATCGGTGAATACACATCGTCCTGACTGGTCATCACCGCACCTCCCATCCCGATTCCTCTGGCTCCGGCTCCGATATTTAAAAATTCATTGGAATATTTTCTGATAATCTGAGATTGAGAAAACCCGAATAGAAGTGAAAATACTAATAATAGATATTTTTTCATCATGTATAATTGATGCTTAGTTAATGTTTTTTTGTTTTCTAGTTTTTATCAGCGCATTTACAACAATTGCCAAAATCATAACCAACGATGCAACATAAAATACCGGGCTCATGTGTTCTGATTCTCCAAAGATAAAAAAAGCTAGTATAATTCCGTAAACTGGTTCTAAATTAACTGTTAAAATTAAAGTAAATGGCGAAATATATTTCATCAGCTTCACAGATTCAAACATAGGATAGGCTGTAAATACACTTGCCAATAAGCCTATTAACGCAAGATCTCGGTAATTTATTTCATCCATCTGCATGATTTGCCCGGTTGCAAGATAAAATAGCATTAAAATAAACCATCCTGAGAAAATTTCATAAAAAATAATGTTTCCCGGGCTGGTTTTTCCGAAAAGTTTCCCGTTAAAAACAGAAAATACGGTTCCGAAAATGGCACACAAAACGCCGTAAAAAATTCCTTCTTTGTACTGAAATTCTGTTTTAAAGATAAGCAAAATACAGGCAACAATCACTGCGCCCATAATCACTTCCGAGATATCTACTTTTCGTTTAAAAACAATGGGCTCCAAAACCGATGCAAACAAAGTAGACAACGAGAGGCAGCTTAAAGCAATGGAAACATTAGAAACTTTTATCGAATAAAAAAAGCAGTACCAATGCAGCGCCATAAAAAAACCAACACCCGATAATTGCAAAAATAATTTTTTCGAAACCCTAATGCTCTCTTTTTTGTAGATCCTTATAAATGCATAAAGAAATATGGCTGCAAAAAGCATCCTGTAAAACACCAGAATCTGGGCATTTGCGGTAATCAGTTTACCTAAAATTGCGGTGAATCCCCATAAAAAGACAATTAAATGTAATCTGAAAAGTGCTAGTTTCTGCATGTTGATCCTCTGAAATTTTAAACAGACAAATTTACAAATAGCTTTTCATTAAATTTAAAAAAATATAAGATTCAGATGAATATTTTTAAGGATAATTCCAACATCATTATTTTAGGTTAAAATTATTGAGTTTCTTATCTGAATATTGAAATATAATAGCAAACAACTGATGGTTACATATTAAAACCTAAAAACCCTGAAAATCTGTACAACTTTCAGGGCCTTCAAATAATAAACTATTAAAAAAATAAACTAGGAACTTAGAGTATTTGTATAGAAACTTTCATTTCTATTACTCTACTGTAAAGTTAGCAAAATATGCACCAAAAAAAACATCGCAATTGTTAAAAATATCATAATTTTCTGATTACCAAATCTTTAAAACAAAATAAAACATATTTTATTACTTTTTCTAAAAATAGTATCTTTAGCCAGATTAAAATATAAATTTCATGGATATTGAATTTAACAAAAGAGAAGATCAAAATAAATTAAAATTATCTGAAATCAACCGTCTGCTTACAGAAATAAAAAAAGGCGGTGGGGAAAAAAGGCTTCAGAAACTTCGTGAGGAAGGAAAAATGACGGCAAGAGAAAGAATAGAATATCTTCTTGATAAAGATTCAGATTCCATAGAAATTGGTGCTTTTGCAGGTTATGAAATGTATGAGGAGCACGGCGGTTGCCCGAGTGGCGGCGTTGTGGTTGTAATGGGCTACATTTCCGGAAAACAATGTTTAGTTGTTGCCAATGACGCATCCGTAAAAGCCGGAGCATGGTTTCCCATCACAGGAAAGAAAAATCTGAGAGCTCAGGAAATCGCCATGGAAAACAGGCTTCCGATTATTTATCTTGTAGATTCTGCGGGAGTTTATCTTCCGATGCAGGATGAAATTTTTCCTGATAAAGAGATGTTTGGAAGAATTTTCAGAAATAATGCTAAAATGAGCGCAGCCGGAATCATTCAGATTTCAGCAGTAATGGGAAGCTGCGTTGCTGGTGGAGCTTACCTTCCGATCATGAGCGACGAAGCCATGATTGTAGACAAAACCGGATCTATTTTCTTAGCCGGAAGTTATCTGGTGAAAGCTGCCATTGGTGAAAGTATCGACAATGAAACGTTAGGCGGAGCAACAACACACTGCTCGATTTCGGGAGTTACCGATTATAAAGCTAAAGATGATAAGGATGCATTAGACCGCATTAAAAATATTATGAAATCGGTAGGAAGCTACGAAAAAGCAGGTTTCGACAGAATAGAAAGTTTCCCGCCTAAAGAAAAACCTGAAAATATTTTCGGGATTATGCCCGTTTCGAGAGCTGAACAATACGATACTTTAGAAATTATAAAATGTATCGTTGATAATTCTGAATTTGAAGAATATAAACCAGATTACGGCAAAAGTATTATCTGCGCCACGGCAAGAGTTGACGGCTGGTCTGTAGGAATTGTTGCCAACCAGAGAAAGCTGGTAAAAAGTGGTAAAGGTGAAATGCAGTTTGGCGGTGTAATTTATTCTGATTCTGCCGACAAAGCAACCCGATTTATTGCAAATTGTAACCAAAGAAAAATTCCTTTAATTTTCTTGCAAGACGTTACAGGATTTATGGTTGGTTCAAAATCAGAACACGGCGGAATCATCAAAGACGGTGCAAAAATGGTGAATGCCGTGTCAAATTCTGTTGTACCTAAATTTACCATCATCACCGGAAATTCTTATGGTGCAGGAAATTATGCAATGTGTGGTAAAGCTTACGATCCGAGATTGATTGTAGCCTGGCCATGGGCAGATTTGGCAGTAATGGGCGGAGCTCAGGCTGCAAAAGTTTTAGCACAAATCCAAGAATCAACCTTAAAAAAACAAGGAAAACAAATTTCTGAAGAAGAACATAACGAAATTTTAGATACAATTTCTAAGAAATATCAGAAACAAACCGAGTCAACATATGCAGCCGCAAGATTGTGGACTGATGCTATCATCAATCCTGTAGATACCAGAAAATGGATTTCAATGGGAATTGAAGCAGCCAATCATTCTCCGATTACAGAGAAGTTTAATTTGGGAGTAATTCAGGTGTGATTTTACTCGCTCAGAAGATATTCAGCCTCACTTTTAGAAGTGGGGCTTTTTATATTATGTTAAATAGTACTAAAGAATTATAAACTTTCAAAACAACATACTATTAGGGTAAGATTTTTGTTAACATAATATATCTAAAAACTAATAAGCACTTCAACCTCTTTTTAATTACTAATCCTCAAAAAGGAAACCTATGAAAAGATATTTTGCAGTATTTATTGCCTTATATACCGTCGTTTTATTATATATGATGTTTTATGCATCCGGAAGAGAGCCATCCGAAATTTCATATCTCCAACTAAAACCTTTTATTACGATCGAACATTTTTTTACAGGAAATGATGTTGATAATGAAGCCTTTTTAGTAAATATTTTTGGAAACGTATTCTTATTTAGTCCTTTTGGATGGTTAGGATTATGCATCAAAAAGTTTAATAATTTCATACCGATCACCCTATTTTTTCTTATCACAATAAGCATCATCGAATCTACCCAATATTTTACCGGACGAGGAGTTGCAGATATAGACGATGTATTTTTAAATACGATGGGAATGTTAATCGGCTATTTTCTTTTTAAATATGCCACATGGAAAAACATTGCCAATATTCAGTTTCATTTCCAGCTATTAGAAAAAGATTCTACCGCTGTTACTTCTTAACAATTTCTAAGGAAATAATTTTCAAAAGCTTTATTTAAAATACCAATAATAAATATCATTTTTCAGAGCTAATTCCGGCTATCCGCTACTACTCCTCACGCCCTTGCTTTTCCGTATCTAAACCCCTCCATCTCTTCCACGCAAGTTCCGGGGTAACCGCTTCTATCCGGGCTAAAAAATCTTTCTGCAATTTAAAATACCCACCTTGATTTCTGTTGAGTTCTATTATCTGTTGAGATCTATTAATAGTCTATTTTAATTAAAGTTTGAAAATTGAAATTAAAGATGAAGTTGGATGATAAAGATTAAAACTCTAAAACTTAAAAGCTAAGATTCATTAAAAAGTAAATTAATGAGTAAATAATAAGCAAGCTTTTCAAACATAATTTTAAGCTATAGTTGCGGATGATCTCACGTATAATGATAAAATACTCCGGAGGAGTATAACCTTTGTAGCAATTCATATAATCACCGTTAAACCTTTAAGCTCCGGAGGAGCGACACAGCAATCAGGGATTAGGGATTGGTGATTAGTGATTAGTGATTAGTGATTAGTGATTAGTGATTAGTGATT
>NZ_JBFRGA010000063.1:0-12184 GCF_052115105.1 Chryseobacterium sp. 2TAF14 | reverse complement strand
ATTATTTTTGCATGTTAAYCAGAAAACATGATTTTTGTTTAGCTCAATTATTTTTACATTTAAAACAAAAAAAATGTCTTATACTTTTAGAATAGCAGTTCCGCAAGATTATCAAAAATTGGTTGAAATCTGGGAATCTGCCGTAAAAGCGACTCACGATTTTTTATCGGAAAATGATTTTCAATATTTCAAAAAAGCGATTCCGGAACAGTATTTTCCTCAACTTGACGTTTACATCATTTCAGAAAACAATGATCCGAAAGGATTTGGTGCGGTTTCAGAGGATACTTTAGAAATGCTCTTTATCCATAATGACGACCGCGGAAAAGGTTTAGGAAAAAAATTGTATCAATATCTGCAAAATAAAACGGGTTGTACAAAAGTAGATGTAAACGAGCAAAATCCCCAAGCAATAGCATTTTACGAGAAAATGGGATTCAAAAAAACACGAAGATCAGAAAAGGATGGTTCCGGCAAAGATTATCCGCTGATTCATATGAGTCTGTGATAATGGTAAGTTTAAAAATTTTCGTCCTGTAATTTTTCGTAAATTGGTATGGCAAATCACATCAATATTTCGATAAATGCCCACACAAAATACTCCGCGACAAACTGTAAAAAAAGTTCTTCCGTTGATTTTAGCAACTGCCATTTTTATGCAGATGCTCGATTCTACGATTCTTAACACTTCGCTTCCTTCAATCGCAAAAGATTTGAATGAATCTCCGCTGAATATGCAGAATGCAATTATCAGTTATGTGTTAACATTGGCGGTTTTCATGCCTGCAAGCGGATTTTTGGCAGACCGCTTCGGCACAAGAAGGGTTTTTATCTTTTCGTTGGTGCTTTTTAGCTTAGGTTCTGTATTTTGTGCGCTTTCTCAAAATCTTACACAGTTGGTGATTTCACGCATCATTCAGGGAGTTGGCGGAAGTTTGATGACACCAGTCGGAAAACTGGCTTTAATTAAAACTTTTAATCGGAATGAATTGCTCAAAGCGATGAATTTCGCCATCGTTCCTGCTTTGATCGGACCTGTTCTTGGCCCGCTTGTAGGCGGTTATATGGTAGATTATCTTTCGTGGCACTGGATTTTTTTGATCAACATTCCCATCGGCGTTTTGGGAATTATTTTAGGCTTAAAATATATGCCCAATTACAATTCGCGCGAAACCGATTTTGATCTGAAGGGTTTCCTTATTTTTGCGGCAGCTTCTCTTTTGCTTTCTGTTTCGCTGGAACTTTTCGGAAATATGCAGAATATTACGCCCGTTTTACTTATTTTTATTTTAGGCTTTTTATTCCTGTACTATTATTACAGACACGCAAAGAGAGGCAACAATCCTATTTTTCCTTTAAGTTTATTCCAGGTTCGTACATTCAGGGTCGGGATTGTAGGAAATCTTGCAACAAGATTAGGAATCAGCTCTGTTCCGCTTTTGCTGCCATTGATGATCCAGATTGCGTACGGTCAATCGGCTGTAACTTCGGGCTGGATTATTGCTCCGATGGCCTTAACAGCGATGTTCGGTAAATCTTCCGTCATTAAAATTTTAAATAAATTTGGCTATAGAAGAACCTTAATGGTGAATACATTTATTATCGGAGTATTAATTTGCTGTCTTGCTATTCCCGACATTCACACTTCTATATTTTGGTTTGTTCCTGTGATCGCTGTTTTAGGATTTTTCAATTCGATACAGTTTACCTCGATGAATACCATTTCCATCGCAGATTTACGAAACTTTCAGACCAGCAGCGGAAATTCTCTTATCTCGGTTAATCAACAGTTAGCGATCGGATTCGGGATTGCTTTTGGCTTGATTGTTTTAAAAATTTATGAAAACAGCCCCGAATTTATTAAACACGAAACCCACAATGCATTTCGTTACACCTTTCTTACAGTGGGAGCTTTAACGATTTTATCAAGCATGGTTTTCAGAAGGCTTCATACTTTCGATGGCAGAAATATGAAATCTGAAGAATAAAATTTCAATTAGGATCTCCAATTTTTTTATAATCTCTCGCAGATTGATCAGATTCAACAGATAAATACTTTTAAAATCTGCAAAATTTGCCAAATCTATGAGAGATAAACAACACTACACTAAAACTCTCAAACACTCAAACTTACTTATCACACATCAATGCAATTCTCTCTCAACTGTTCTAATTTTGTTTAAAATTAAAAACATCAGTTATGACAACAAAAAAAATAGAAATTATAGTTCCTCCAAAATCTGCCCATTTTGTAGGTGACGGTTTTCGGGTACACAATTTTATTCCAAGTGATTATCGTTTAGATATGAAGAGAATGGATCCGTTTATCATGCTTGATTATAATTCTAAATTTCACTTCAACGGTTCAGAAACGCCTCGAGGAGTTGGTGTTCATCCGCACAGAGGTTTTGAAACTGTGACGATTGCTTATCAGGGAAAAGTTGAGCATCACGACAGCGCAGGTGGCGGCGGAATAATTGGTGAAGGCGATATACAATGGATGACAGCAGCAAGTGGAATTTTACATAAAGAATATCACGAAAAAGAATGGTCTAAAACCGGCGGAATCTTCCAGATGGTGCAGCTTTGGGTAAATCTTCCTGCAAAAGATAAGATGAGCAAGCCAAAATATCAGGCAATTAAAAATTCAGAAATCAACCGAGCAGATTTAGGTGAAAACGGATTTGTAGAGATTATCGCCGGACAATATAAAAATATAAAGGGTTCCGCCTTTACATTCAGTCCTGTCAATTTGATGAATGCTAAATTAAAATCGGGAGGAAAAGCGGAATTTAATTTCCCCGCGCATTTCAATACCGCAGCTTTGGTGATTGAAGGAAATATTTTGGTTAACGAAGAAAAAGTACCGACTAACCATTTTGTTTTGTTCAAAAATGAAGGCGAAAGCTTTACCATCGAAACTACAGAAGATTCTGTTGTATTAGTTCTGAGCGGTGAACCTTTAAATGAACCCATCTTTCCGCACGGTCCTTTTGTGATGAACAGCAGAGAAGAAATTATGCAGGCTTTCGAAGATTTCAATACCGGAAAATTCGGGTATCTGGAAGATTAATTTAATCTGAGAACAAATGATTTTAACGCAATGTTCGCAAAGATCTATTCTTAAAATGAAAATATTTTCCGTTCGCAAAGGCGTTTCACTCAGCTAAGGTTTTTTGCTGTCATTCGCTGAACGAAGTGCCTTTGCGAACGAAAAATATGCAAAACAATTCTAAACCTTAGTGTTCATTGCGTTTAAAATATCATATTAAAATATTTACAATAATTAACCAACTTTAAATATAACATCATGAAACCAGAATTTGAAAGCATTCCATTAGTAAAAAACGAAGAAAAAAACAGATTTGAAATTGAAGTAAACGGCCATTTCACATTTATTGATTATAAAGAAACGAGCCAGAGAATTGCATTGATCCACACAGAAGCCGAGCCGGAATTAGCCGGAACCGGAGCTGCAGCTGCCGTTGTTGAAAAAACTTTAATTTACATTGAAGAAAGTGGTAAAAAACTTCTTCCGTTCTGTCCGTATGTTTTTGCTTTCATTAAGAAAAATCCGGATTGGAAACGTATTGTAGACGAAAAATTTGAAGGCTACGATAAACTTTAATTTTAATTAAAGTACCATTAAATAGAATAAATTTTAATTAATTTAGCTTAACGCAAAAAACTAAAATCACAACATTCATGTCAAATATTGGACTTATATTAGAAGAAAAATCTGCAGATATTGGGAATTTTTTAGTGGGAAGACTATTGCCTTTCCGTGAAAAAAGAGCAGTTGGCCCTTTCGTTTTTATCGATCATATGGGACCTGCAGAATTAAAAGATTATCAAAACCTTGATGTTCCACCACATCCTCACATCGGTCTGTCTACTTTAACTTACCTTTTGGAAGGATCTATTTTTCACAGAGACAGCATCGGAAGCGCTCTTGAAATAAAACCTGGCGCCGTAAACTGGATGACCGCCGGAAAAGGGGTTGTACACTCTGAAAGAACACCGGAATACCTCAGAAATACAGACAAAAAACTTCACGGATTTCAAATTTGGGTAGGCCTTCCGAAACATCTGGAGCAAACCGAACCTACTTTTCATCATATTGAAGCTGAAGAAATTCCGGTTTGGGACGAAGGAGAAATTCAATATAAATTAATTGCAGGTGAAGCTTTCGGTAAAAAATCTCCTGTTCCTGTTCACAGTAAATTATTTTTTATTGAAATTAAAACCAAAACCGCACAGAAAATCAGCATCGGAAAAGACCTTTACGGCGAAGCTGCGATGTATGTTTTAGACGGAACAGTCAATATTGAAGGAAATTCTTACGGTTCAAAACAATTGATGATTGCCAAAAACACCCAGCTTTGCGAGTTTGAAATGAGCGAAAACGGAACCGTTTATCTTTTCGGAGGCGAACCTTTTGATGAAGAGCGTTTTATTTTCTGGAATTTTGTAAATTCAGACAAAGAATTGATTGACGAAGCAAAAGTAAACTGGAACGACCAGAATCACGATGCTTTCCCTTTAGTTCCGGGAGATGAAGAGGAATATGTTCCGCTTCCGAAAGCCATTTTAAACAGAAAATAAAAGCAATTTTTTTAATAAACATCCCGAATTTTACAGATGAAAAACCTGACATTTTTATTTTTGCTGTGCATTTCTTTTTTTGGTGTTGCACAAACCGTGACAGAACCGAAAAATAATCCGGCAGAATGGTCAAAAGATTATCAGCCTTTCAAAATTGCAGGCAATCTGTATTATGTAGGAACTTATGATCTTGCTTCGTATCTCATTGTTACAGATAAAGGGAATATCCTTATCAACACAGGTTTGGCAGATTCTTATTCTACCATTAAAAAAAATATACAAAAGCTTGGTTTTAATTATAAAGACATCAAAATTCTTACTTTAACGCAGGCTCATTACGATCATATGGGAGCGATGGCTCAGATAAAAAAAGAAACCGGCGCAAAACTCTATGTAGACGAAAAAGATGCCGCAGAACTGAAAAGCGGAGGAAAATCTGACTATGAAATGGGTAAATACGGCGTTACTTTCAAACCTGTAAATCCTGATTTTCTTTTGAAAAATAATGACAAAATAAAGTTGGGAAATACGGTATTGACCTTGCTTCATCATCCCGGTCATACAAAAGGATCCTGCAGCTTTCTTTTTGAAACAAAAGATGGAAACAAAAATTATAAAGTTCTGATTGCTAATTTACCTTCGATTATTATCGACCATAAATTTTCGGATGTCAAGAAATATCCTGCCATTCAGAAAGATTATGCGCAGACTTTTGAAGCCATGAAAAAAATAGATTTCGATCTTTGGGTGGCTTCGCACGCAAGTCAGTTTGATCTTCATAAAAAAAGAAAAGAAGGAGATCCTTACAACCCGAAATTGTTTATGGATAAAGAAAATTATTTTAAAAAACTTAAGGATCTGGAAAATCATTATTTAGAAAAAGTAAAAGAAGACACCACGAAAAATTAGCTACTGATTTTTTTTAAAGAGTTTGTTTAAATTTTAAAATAATTTTTAACCATTAAGAAATTAAGGTTTCTGAAAATTATACTTAATAAACTTAAATCAAATCAATTAATTGATTTCTTACGGCAGTCATTTTATAAAAACTCTTAATTGCTTAATGTTTAAAAAAAAGAATAAACAAAGTTTATTTGGGTTAAGAAAATTAAGATTATAAATGCACAAAAACTCTAAAATTAATTATAATAAACATGAAAATATTAGCATTTGCAGGAAGCACCTCTTCAACATCCATCAACAGGGAGCTTGTAAAATTTGTTCTGAAAAAATTTCAGGAGGATGATATTAATTTAATTGATTTAAATGATTACGACATGCCCGTTTTTTCCGTTGATCGTGAAAAGAAAGGCTTTCCGGATGAAGCGCACCGATTTTTAAAGCAAATTGAAGAATGTGATGTCATTATTTGTTCTTTAGCAGAACACAACCGTTCTTATTCTGCGGCTTTCAAAAATGTTTTCGACTGGGCTTCCAGAATCAATGTAAAAGTTTTTCAGAATAAACCGATGCTTTTGATGAGTACTTCTCCGGGAGGTTACGGCGGCGGAAACGTGATGAATACTGCCAAAACATTTTTCCCGCAATTTGCTGCAGATGTAAAAGAGACTTTCTCGTTGCCTAAATTTTACGAAAATTTTGATTTGGAAAGCGGTGTTATTGATCCTGAAATGCTGAAAGATTTAAACAATAAAATAGAGAGTTTTAAAAATCAAATTGCTTAATTCAAATCTGTGAGAATCTGTGAAATTTGTGGGACTTTTTTAACCACAAAAGCCACAAAAGATTTATCACTTTAGATTTTAAACTTAGAATGTTCAAAACTACAAGAACACATAAGTTTTGAAGATCAAAGATCTTCTAACATCTAACATCTAACATCTAACATCTAACATCTAACAAAAATATATGGCTGTAACTGTAAAAGCAAGTTTAGGCAAAACAAAATATTACACAGAAGTTGTCGCAGGTGAAAACCGCCTGATTACAGACGAACCGATCGATAAAGGCGGACAAAATAAGGGCTTCAATCCTTTTGAAATTTTGGCGACTTCTTTGGCAAGCTGTACTGCAGCTACTTTAAGAATGTATATCGACCGAAAAGAATGGAATATAGAAAACATCGACGTAGAGGTAGAACTTGAAAATTTCCCTTTAACAAAATTGGCAGTTTTTAAAAGAAACATTAGTTTTGAAGGAGCCGATTTGAGCGAAGAACAATTGAAAAGACTTCATACGATTGCCGATGCTTGTCCGGTACACAAAATATTATTAAACGAAATACAAATTCAAACCAAATTTTCTTAAATATGATAGACGTAAAACAAAACAACGACGAAAAACACGGAAGCTTCGAAGCAATAATTGACGGAAACAGAGCCGGATTAATGACTTACACTTGGGCAGGTGAAGACCGATTCATCATCGATCACACCGAAGTGGAAGAAGCCTACAACGGAAAAGGCGTCGGAAAAGAAATGCTGATAAAAGCTGTAGAATTTGCGAGAGAAAATGGTAAAAAGATTATTCCTCTTTGCCCTTTTGCAAAAGCGACTTTCCAGAAAAATGAAGATTTGCGTGACGTTTTGTAAAGCTGGATGTCAGATGATGGAAGCTGGATGTTAAATTCCTACAGATTACACAAATTTTCGCTGATGATTGAGAATAAAACCTGTGCAAATCTGTGAAATCTGTGGAAAATAAATAAAAATTGCCACGAATCCACGAATTAGATTGTGATATTTTTGATCAATCAAATTCGTGCATTCGTGGCAAAATAATTTAGAAGATGCCAAAACTTTCACCATCAAAATCCAAAATTCCGCTACATTCGAAAAAAAACTATATTTGCTGAAATTTAAATTCTAAACATGAATCCGGGAACTGTACTTTTGCTATTTGTTTTTGTTTATTTCGTCGGTCTTTTGGTGATTTCCTATTTTACGAGCCGAAATTCTGACAACCAGTCTTTTTTCATCGGAAACAAAAAAAGTAAATGGTGGCTCGTTGCCTTCGGGATGATCGGAACCAGCTTAAGCGGGGTTACATTTATTTCCGTTCCGGGAACGGTCGGGAAAATGACCGGAAGCGAATATATTTTCGGCGGCTTTGAATACTACATGATGGTAATCGGGTTTTTCATCGGATATTTTATTGTGGCTGCAATATTACTTCCACTTTATTATAAGATGAATCTTACCTCAATTTATACTTACTTAGGAAAAAGATTCAATGTAGAAGCGCATAAAATCGGTTCGGTATTTTTTATTGTTTCAAGAGCAATCGGTGCAACGGCAAGATTATATTTGGTAGTCAATGTTTTACAGATATTTTTATTGGAAGGTTTAGGCGTTCCATTTTGGTTAACGGCTTTGGTGCTTTTATTAATGGTGCTTTTATACACTTTTGAAGGCGGTGTAAAAACGATTGTGATTACCGACACATTGCAGACTTCGTTTATGATTATCAGCTTAATTGCGTGTATCATTTATATTTTATCTAATTTAAATCTTTCATTTGGTGAAGCTTACACCATTTTAGAACAGAAAAATTATACCCATTTAATTAATTTTGATCCAAATTCAAAAACATTTTTCCTGAAAACCATTTTGGGCGGGATTTTCATTACCATTGCTATGACCGGATTGGATCAGGAAATGATGCAGAAAAATATTTCGGTTGACAATCTTCAGAATTCAAAGAAAAACATGCTGACTTTTGCAGGAACTTTACTTTTTGTGAATCTTGCTTTTCTCTTTTTAGGCGGATTGCTTTATCTTTTTGCGATACAAAACGGAGCAGGCTATTCACAAATCACGAATATTGTTGAAGGTAAAGAAGTTGTTTCTAATGTTTTCGGATTTAAAGATACTGCAGGAAATGTTGCCAACATTATGGGTGATGATTTATTCCCGGCTTTATCACTTCAAGGGCATTTCCCGATGATCATTTCTGTTATATTTATTATCGGTCTGATTTCTGCGTTGTTTCCATCCGCAGATGGAGCTTTGACGGCGGTGACAAGTTCATACTGTGTTGATCTTTTAAACCTTAATGAAGATAAAAGCAAAACCGAAAAAGAGAAAAAAAGCCTGAGAATTAAAGTTCACTTGACTTTTACCGTGGTTTTCTTTATTCTGATTATGTTTTTCAAAGCGATGAATGACAAGTCGATTGTTTATTTGATCATGGAAATTGCAGGTTATACATATGGCCCACTTTTAGGACTTTTTGCCTTCGGAATCTTTACTAAATTTAAAATTTCCAAAAAATATTCTATTCTTACGGTAACACTTTTGGCTCCAGTTTTAACCTATTTAATCAATTATTTAGTAACTGAAACAACTGATTACAGAATCGGTGTTGAATTGATTATTCTGAATGGATTGCTGACTTTCATTGGATTGTGGATGGTAAAAAACAAGAATTATTTAAAAGTGGTTTAGAATAATTTGGGCAGCTCAGAACTTCGTTCGTAAACTTCGATAAAGCATTCGCTTCCTCTCGTTTATGCCTTCCGCTCCCGCTTTTTTGTTTCACAAAAAGAGCTCCGTTCAAGTCGGGCTGCGAAATCAGTTACATTTTAAAGATTCAATTTTTAATCACGAAAGTTAAACACTGATTTAGGAATGAAAAAAGTCAACAACAAACTTTATAATGCAGTATTACCATTATTCTTTTACGAATGGTGGTATATTTTAATTGCTCTTATTTTTGTTGTTACCGTAGAAGCACTTATTTTCTCAAAATTCTTCCGAGTTAACTTTAAATTAATTTGGCAAGACGTTTTGATTATGAATATCTTTTCTACTCTTGGCGGATTTTTTATTCAGGGTGTTATCAGAGTTGCTTTGGGACTCTCGCTATTTTCTTATGTTGAAAATTATTCTAAATTCCCAGTCTTAGATATTATTTTTGGAAATGCTGGATACCCCATAAATTCAAAAATTACAACCGAAATTATTTTTGATTTAATTATAAGTCTTCTGATTACGCTCATTATTTCAATTTTTATGGAATACTATTCAATAAAAAAGAATAAAATTTTTGGTAATTTTAAAAAGAATAAAATCTTTAAAGGTGTTATTATTACAAACTTAATCTCTTACACATTATTAACTGTTTGGATTTTTTACAAATTAAATCATTTCTAAAAAATGATCTTACCAAGTATTCAATTTCTGATTTTAACAGATTCAAAAACATCTGTTTGGTTATTTTTTTATTTAAATTCCAAATAAAATCCAATAAGTATATCAAGTTTAATTTTGGCTAAAGCCTTTTGAATTTAGCTTTTATTAAATCGGGCTAAAGCCCGATCCTATTGATAAATCTCATATTAATAAACCTTTTTGAAAGCATACAAATCCTGATCTAAAGCTCGGATTTTTTCAATTTCCGTAAGCCGACAAAAAATTGTAAATTTGCATGCAAATAAATCCTAATATATGAGTAAAAGTATTGAAGAGCTGAAATCTCTTACAACACAAATCAGAAGAGACATTTTAAGAATGGTTCATGCTGTAAATTCAGGACATCCGGGAGGAAGTCTGGGCTGTACAGAATACTTCACAGCACTTTATGGTAAAGTAATGAACTACACTCTTCCTTTCACAATGGAAGGTAAAAATGAAGACCACTTCTATCTTTCAAACGGACATATTTCGCCGGTTTTCTATTCTACTTTGGCTAGATTTGGCTTCTTTCCGGTAGATGAACTGAGAACTTTCAGAAAATTAGATTCAAGATTGCAAGGTCACCCAACCACTCACGAAGGTTTGGAAGGGGTAAGGATTGCTTCAGGATCTTTAGGACAAGGTCTTTCTGTAGCTTTAGGTGTTGCACAGGGAAAAAAATTAGACGGTGATACCTCTTTAGTTTACTCACTTCACGGAGACGGAGAATTGCAGGAAGGGCAAATCTGGGAAGCCTTGATGTATGCTGCTGCAAATAAAGTAGACAATATTATTTCTACAATTGATTTTAACGGACAGCAAATTGACGGAAGCACAGAAAATGTACTTTCATTAGGAAATCTTCATGCAAAACTGGAAGCTTTCGGATGGACAGTTTTGGAAGAGAAAAACGGTAACGACCTTGAAGCTGTAATTGCAATGTTAGAATTGGCAAAAACTGAAACAGGAAAAGGAAAACCAGTTGCCATCATCCTTCACACAGAAATGGGTAACGGTGTAGATTTCATGATGGGAACTCACGCTTGGCACGGAAAAGCTCCGAATGACGAGCAATTGGATACTGCTTTCAAACAATTATACTTAGAAGCTCCAGCAGATTATTAGTTATTAGTAATGAGTAATTGGTAATAAGTAATTTTTTAATCCTTTAATTTTTTTAATCTTTAAATTAATATGAAATATACATATACAGAAAAAAAAGATACACGTTCAGGTTTTGGGGCTGGTTTAGCTGAATTGGCTGATAAAAACCCAAATGTAGTTGCATTGTGTGCAGACCTTATCGGTTCTTTGAAAATGGAAAAATTCATCGAAAAAGCTCCCGAAAGATTTTATCAGGTAGGTATTGCTGAAGCAAATATGATGGGTCTTGCTGCAGGTTTAAGCATCACGGGAAAAATCCCTTTTACGGGAACTTTTGCTAACTTTTCTACATCAAGAGTGTACGACCAGATTCGTCAGTCAATCGCATATTCTGATAAAAACGTAAAAATCTGTGCTTCTCACGCAGGTCTTACTTTAGGAGAAGACGGAGCTACACATCAGGTTTTGGAAGATATCGGTATGATGAAGATGCTTCCGGGAATGACGGTAATCAATCCTTGTGATTACAACCAGACAAAAGCTGCAACTTTAGCAATTGCAGATCACCACGGTCCTGTATATTTAAGATTCGGAAGACCGACCGTACCGGTTTTTATTCCGGAAGATATGCCTTTCGAGATCGGAAAAGGGATTATGCTTCAGGAGGGAACTGATGTAACGATCGTTGCAACTGGTCACTTGGTTTGGGAATCTTTGGTTGCCGCAGATGAACTTGAAAAAGAAGGTATTTCTTGTGAGGTGATCAACATTCACACGATTAAACCTCTTGATGAAGAAATCATCTTGAAATCAGTAGAAAAAACAGGTAAAATTGTAACTGCTGAAGAGCACAACTATTTAGGTGGTTTGGGTGAATCTGTTGCGGGAATGCTGGCAAGAAGAAGACCTACAAGACAGGAATTTGTTGCGGTAAACGATACTTTCGGAGAATCTGCAACTCCTGCAGAATTGATGAAGAAATATAAAATTGACGCTGCTGCGGTAAAAGAAGCGGTGAAGAGAGTTTTAGCTTAATATTTTCCTCAATAATATTGAAAAGCATCCAATTGATTTGGGTGCTTTTTATTTATTTAAGAGATAGTGATTTTATAAAGTATTTTTTAAAATAAGATTATACAATTAAAAAAAGCCGACAACAGTCAGCTTTAGTTTTATAAATATCTTTTAATGAATTATCTGAAAAACTTCCATTTCGGAATTATTGCCAACATTCCAAATCCTGTAAATAAGAAAAGATTGGTTACGTCTGAGTATAAGAACGTCGAAAGATAATAATTATGCATAAAAAAGTGCATCAGCAACATCAAAGGAAACAATAC
>NZ_JBFRGA010000062.1:0-12238 GCF_052115105.1 Chryseobacterium sp. 2TAF14 | reverse complement strand
AGAAAACCCTTTGTCTTTTGAGCTTAAATATGATGATAACAGAATTGTTTTTCTGAAAAAAATTCCTTTCGGAATTCACTATTATTACAATCAAGAAAGAAATTTAATTGAAATATATTCTGTTTTTCATACTTCGAGAAATCCTGATCAATGGAAAGAAAGAAAATAAAAATCCGAATCTTGTATGAGACTCGGATTTTTATTATTTAAATTCAGATAAAATTTAAAGATTCTCCAAAATAAAATCCGTCATTTTCTGATACAACTGCGGTCTTGTCTGTCCACCATAAATTCCGTGGTTTTTATCAGGATAAGCCATAAATTCAAACTGCTTTTTGTTTTGAATCAAAGCTTCAGAAAACTCCATAGAATTTTGGAAATGTACGTTGTCATCTGCTGTTCCGTGGATTAATAAAAATTTACCTTTCAGCAAATTGGCATAAGTTGTTGGTGAATTTTCATCATAACCTGCTGGATTTTCCTGTGGTGTCAATAAAAATCTTTCGGTATAAACTGAATCATAATATCTCCAGTTGGTAACCGGTGCAACAGCGATTCCTGCTTTGAAAACATCTGCACCTTTGGTCATTGCCAGACTCGCCATATAACCTCCGAAACTCCATCCGAAAATTCCGATTCTGGTTTTATCGATATATTTTTGAGATCCGAACCATTTTGCCGCTGTAATCTGGTCTTCAATTTCGTATTTTCCTAAATTTTTATAGGTAACTTTTTTAAATTTTGCTCCTTTATAACCTGTTCCACGACCGTCTACACAAGCAATAATGTAGCCTTTCTGAGCCAACATTTCAAACCAAAGTGCATTTCCGTTATCCCAGGAATTGGAAACCTGTTGAGAACCCGGTCCCGAATATTGGTACATAAACAACGGATATTTTTTATTCGGATCAAAGTTTTTAGGCTTAATGATCCATGCGTTCATCTGATCGCCAGCTGAATTTGGAATGGTGATAAATTCTTTTACTGAAAAATTATCAGATTGTAATTTTTTAAGCTGGTCATCGTTGTTCTGAAGTTCTTTCAACTGTTTTCCGTTGCCGTCCTTCAAAACAAAAGTGTAAGGTTTTGCGGCAGTGGAAGAAGTTTCGATGAAATAATTGTAGTTTTTACTGAAATTTGCATCATTGTTTCCTTCTGCATTTGAAATCAGTTGCGATTTTCCGTTTTGGATATTGATCTTAGAAACCACTTTGTTGATGCTTCCTTTTTCTGTAGTCTGAACGAAAATTTCACTCGATTTCGGATTGTAACCGTAATATTCCGTTACTTCCCAGTTGCCTTTTGTAACCTGTTTTTTCAGTTTTCCGTCTTTGTCATACCAGTATAAATGACGGAAACCGTCTCTTTCAGAAGCCCAAAGAAATGAATTGTCTTCCAAAAATTCTAAAGTCACATTGTCGGTATCAATCCATTTATCATCACTTTCTGTGAATAATTTTGTTGTCTGACCCGTTTTTGTATTTACTTTCAAAACATCAGACGCATTTTGCGTCCTTTGTGAAGTGATCAAAACAATTTCATCCGGATTTGCTGTCTGGAAAACATTTGGGATATAATAATTTTTAAAATTATCTAAATTAACTTTCGTCTTTTTTCCGTCTGCCAAATGATAAATATGCGCTGAAGCAACAGAGTTTTTTTCTCCCGCTTTTGGATATTTGTAACGCATCTCGTTCGGATAAAGTGATTTTCCGTAAATTGGAATATAAATTTCCGGAACGTCGGTTTCAACCAGTTTTACAAATAAAATATCGGCAGAATTTTTAGTCCATTCATACAATCTTGCATGTCCGAATTCTTCCTCGTAAACCCAGTCTGCCAAACCATTCAAAACTTTGTTTCTTACACCATGCTCAGTAATCTGAGTAATTTTTCCTGAATTTAAATCCTGATAAAACAAATTGTTATCAACAATAAAAGCGATTTTGGTAGCATCCGGAGAAAATCTCGGCTCCTGAACCGGTTTTCCGTCATTTAAACTTAATGTTTTACCAGATTTTAAATCTTTGATATCGTATATTCCTAAAAAAGAATGTCTGTAAATGGGTTGGCTTTCTTTTAATAAAAGTATTTTAGATTCATCATCAGAAAATTCGTAGCTCTCAAAATTTCCGTCAACAAGATTTCCATCTTTCTGAGAGGTTTTATAAGAATATTTTGCAATTCCGCCTTGTTCGATGACCAGATAATTTTCACCATTTTTCATGGAGGTAATTCCGGCAATGCCTTTGCCACGGTAATATCCAGAATATATTTTATCTAAAGTAATTTCCTGCGATACGGCATTTTGAAATGCTGCGATAACGGTAAGAGTAAATAATAATTTTTTCATTGCTTAATTTAAAAGAATTTCAAAGATAATAATTTTATTAATCTGACAATAAAAAGCTTTTGTTGTTGTCTTTTGGCAAATAAATTGAATAAGTTTTATAATCAAAGATAGAAATTATGGAAACTAAGGAAAACAACAGAAAGCTTAACCGCTATGAACTTGAAGATCAAATCTTATTTACAGGATTCTCAAATTTTACTGATGCCGAAAATTATGTTAACGAAAAAGGTGGAGAACTCGTAGAAGTGGCATTCAAAGACGGAAATGATAATCCCAGAGTAACAGATGAGGCAGGATTAATTGAAAAAAAGCTGCATTATTTTGTTGATGCAGGACCAGAATATAAATTTATTCATTCTTCTGATCCCGGTTTTAAGCAATATGCTGATGAACTTCAGAAAATAAAAGCAAAACTCACTCAATCTCCACCGGATGAGAGATATCTTGCAAATTTTGAAATTGAAAACGCAGAAGATCCTATCGTTGTTTTAAAAAACGATCATTTCGAATCGGTAACGTCCAGAGAACGGTCAAAATACCTGAAGCATGCTAAAGTGTATGAAATCGGAGTATCTGTAGCCAAACCATAAAATATAAATAGTATGAGCAAGACAAAGTATTCGGAAAAAGCTCAGGAAAAAGTAGGAAAAGTAATGAAGGAATTCAAAGAAGGTAAATTGAAATCTTCTTCGGGTGACAAAGTTACAAACAGAAAACAAGCCGTTGCAATCGGAATTTCTGAAGCCAAAGAAGAAGGACTGAAAGTTCCTAAACAAAAAAAGAAAAAAGATTAACAAAAAGATCGGCCTGAAAACTTCAGGCCGATCTTTTTTGGTTTATAAATTTTAAAATTATGCAGATTTGATAATTATGCTTTTTTATTGTACAAAATAGTATAATATTCGTCTGCCATTCTATCGCTGTTGAAATTGTCTTTCACATCTTTCATAGAATTTTGCTGTATTTTTCGCCATTTATCGGGTTGATCGTAATAGGTTGGGAGAATATCATTTTCCAGAAGTTCGTATAGTTTATTAAAATCGTATCGGTCTTGTTCATAAATACTCATATTTGCATAATCAGCTTTTGGAACCACAAAAGAGTTTTCGCCATGCTTTGCAAACTCCGGAATCCATCCGTCATCTGTAGAAAGGTTTACGGATCCGTTCATTGCGGCAGTCATTCCTGATGTTCCCGAAGCTTCTCTCGGAACTCTCGGATTATTTAACCATAAATCAGATCCTTGCTTTAAGGATTTACTTAAAGCCAATTCATATCCCGTTAAAACTGCCATATTTTTATAGTTTTTACTTTCTTCCACCAAAACATTGAACATGGAAATCGAAGCGTAATCCATCGGGTAAGGCTTTCCTGCCCAGATAATTTGCACAGGATATTTTGGATTGTTGAGGAGCTTTCTGAATCTTACTTTGTCCTGCAACAGCAGATCTGCTCTTTTGTAACCTGCAAATCTTCTTGCCCAGACAATTGTAAAGATGTTGGGATCAAATAAATTCCCGGTTTGATCGGCTACAATTTTGAATAATCTTTTCTTTAAAATTTTCTTTCTGTAATCGAAAAGCGTATTGTTTTTTTCGTCTTTGGAATTGTAAAGTTCCTTATCGCCCCAATATTTAAATTCCTGAGCATTGGTAATTGATTTTATTTCGCAGATACCGGGATATTTACTCCACATTGCTCTTGAAACCTCGCCGTGCAGCTTCGAAACACCATTGGCAATTCTTGCCATTTTCAGTGCGCAAAGAGAGTGGTTGAAAAGTTCACCATCAGAACCTTCCAGCTTTTTTGCTTCTTCCATGCTTAAACCTGAGAAATAAGACATATCGTAGCATAGCTTCAGGTTGTGCTTTTCATTTCCGGCTTCTTCGGGTGTGTGGGTTGTGAAAACCAGTTTTTCTTTTACTTTCTGAATATTTCCGCCATATTTTTTCAATAAATGAAACGCAGCGGGAAGTCCGTGAGCTTCGTTGAGGTGATAAACGTCTCTTTCAATATTCATTTCATCCAAAAGTTTGGCGCCGCCTTTTCCAAGAAGAATATATTGTGCAAGTTTTGTAGATTCGTTGGCATCGTAAAGCTTATGACAAATCGTTTTAGAGATGTGGTCATTTTCCGGAACGTCTGTAGAGAGGAAAAACATCGGTGCGGTGTTGAAAATTTCAGGATCAAGATACCAGGCTTTTACCCAAACCGGTGCGCTGTGAATTTCAATCTGAAATTTTATGCCGGTATCTTTCAGAAAGCTGTACATTTTCCTCGTCCATGTCGGTTGTAAAGTCTGGTCGTGATTTCTTGCCTGGTCGTAGTATCCGAATTTCCATAAAATTCCGATCCCGATAAGATCCTGGTTAAGATTGTATGCGCTTCTCATGTGCGATCCGGCTAAAAAGCCCAAACCTCCTGAATATATTTTTAAAACCTGCTCTAATGCAAATTCCATCGAGAAATAAGCAACTTTTTCTGCGTATTTCGGATTGATGGTGAAAGGAACCTGGAAATTTCTGAAATCCATTAAATGTATATTTATTGTTAAATAAAATTAGATCGTTTAATACTGATTGTCAACACTGAAAAAACTGTGCCTAATAATTGAAGCTTTCATCATGCTGAATCAATATTTTATTTTTTTCATACTAAAGAAAATTGTGCTTTGCTTTAAGATGCTTTATTCAAAGATAAAAATTCAGAGATAAAATTAAATATTAAATGAATTTTAATTTTTTTGTTTTTCTGTAAACGTATCTTATTATTTCATATATTTAATACGTAAAATTTTGATTATCAAAAGCTTTTAGCCTAAACTGTGAAAACATGTGTCATTATTAATTTTTAAAAAAGACCACACATGAAAAGAGCATTTTCTGATGAAGATTTAATAAAAAATCTCAGCCTGTATTATCTCAACCGGCATTTGAAAAAAAAGCCGATGGAAAAATATCACCGAAAGATTGATGAATCTAAACTTCACGACCGCGAAAAGTATAAGAAAAAAGCAGAAATTTTGCTGCTTAATTCTTTTATGCATCATTTTCCGGATGTTACCTTCGAGAATCTTACCTGCGAAAGCCCTGATTTTATCGCTACCTTAAATGAAAAAAAGATTGGAATAGAGCTTACAGAAGTTATCAATCATCTTGAAATGAAGAAGGTTGAAAGCAATTTAAATAAGATTTTCCGTCAGGCAGAAATATTACTTGAGCAAGAAGACACTACGAAATATCGTGGTGTTTATTTTTTAGAATTTCACCATCATATTAAATTTGATTCTCTCGAAAATCAGCAGGAAATTATTTTAAATATTTATAAAAGCATCAAAAAAGGGAAGCCTTTCGGCTGTGTGAAAAATATCAGAAAATCTTCGCACCGCAGAAATGTTTTTATTACCTATGAGTATAACATGAGTCTTTTTGATGAGCTCTGTTCAGAGAAAATTATTGAGCTGATCGAAAAAAAGAATGAAAAATTTCCTTATTATGATACTTCGGTTGATGAATGTTGGCTGGTTATTGTTTCAGATATGAATTCTATTGCGTCACGATATACTTTTATTCAGGATAGGGAACATTTAAATCAGGTAAAAAGTCCTTTTCATAGGATTTTTCATCTTGAAAACCTTTGTGGTAATATGACTAGTATTAAATAGTTTTAAAAAATAAGTATTAATAATATAAAGTTATTTCTTTATTATTAATAAATATTTTGTTTTTGTCATTATTTGGTGAGATTAATTAAATTTAGTTATATTTGGTATACTTTAACTACTAATCAAATTAGATATGAAAAAAACTTTACTGCTTATTCTTTTTTGCATTTCGCAGATTTTTTATTCGCAGGCAGATTGCTCTACCGCTTTAGCTGTTTGTGGAAATTCAAGCATAACCTACAGTCCCACGGGAATTGGTCTTGTTGATGAAACATTGGGCGACTGTCTCATATCCGGAGAACATAATTCAATATGGTATAAATTAACGATTGCTACTAGTGGAACACTTACTTTTGATCTGGTTCCTACTGATCCTGATGCGGATTATGACTGGGCGATTTACGGACCAAATGTCGCATGCGGAAGTTTAGGTATGCCTATTCGATGCAATGCCGCAACGGTAATTGGTGTAGGTGCATCAACAGGATTGAATATGACAAGTACAATAACAAGTGCGGCAGGAGGATCTCTTACGCCTTATTGTCAGTTTATGGATGTTGTTGCAGGGCAAACTTATTATTTATATATCGATAACTGGGTTGGTGCAGGAAGCAGCACAACGGCTCCTTTTTCGCTAACCTGGGGCGGAACTGCTACTTTGGCTTCTCCTTTTACGGATCCTGCGTTGCAGCCTAATCCCTTCGTTCCTCCAGGAAATCCTGCGGCTAATCCTAATGATCCTCGTGAGATTCTTATTTGTACAAGCCCTGCTTTATTCGATTTCAGTACACTCACTGCAGGAATTTTAAACGGAAACCCTAATTTTAGTATTTCTTATCATACTTCACAGAATGATGCTCTTTCAGGAACAAGCCCTATTACCGCACCTTTAATTGTAAATACGACTACAACTTATTATTACAGTATTCATTACCAGGATCCTACAAATCCTAACAATGCGCTTAATTCTTGCCGACAGATCGGTGCTTTTAAATTTAAATTAGGGAATATTACGGCAAACGATGCAACAATTTTTGCCTGTAATAATAATAAAAGCGGCCAGGCTACATTTAACTTAACTACTGCAAATGTTTTTGGTGGTACAAATGTGACGATTACTTACTATCCTACATTAGCTGCTTTAAATGCCGGAACCGGACATATTTCAAATCCGAGCATGCATTTGTCGGCTGAAGGAACGGTATATGCTGATGTAAAAACAAACGACGGATGTTCTGACTATGCTGTTATAACATTGAAATTTTATCCGGAAGTAATCGTTAATGATGCTCAGATAAGAGCCTGTACCTATGATGTTAAACTAAAAACAGCTTCTTTTGATCTTACCACAGCTGCTGTGACAGGTCAGTCTGGCGTTACCAAGAAATTTTACCCGTCTCTTACAGACGCTAAGAATGGTACAAACGAAATAATACCTGCCAACAATTTTATTTCGCCAAATGCTGTAGTGTATGTAAAAGTAATAGACGGAAACGGTTGTTACGGAATTTCCAAAATCACTTTAGAAGTCATTCCGCCGGTATATTCTCAGGTTTTAAAAGATAAAACAATTTGTATTGAAGATAAAACCACTCTGGATGCAGGAGCCGGATTTGACGGATATGAATGGAGTACGGGTGCAACAACGCAAACTATTTCTGATGTTGGTGTGGGAACTTACTGGGTAAAGCTGAAAACCGGAGAATGTGTTATTCTGCAAGATGTAAAAGTATATTCTTCAGAACAGCCGGTTATTACAAGTGTTGATATTTCTAATACCACAATAACAGTAAATGTAAATGCCGGAAAAGCGCCTTACCAATATTCAATGGATGGTATTGCTTGGCAGGATTCTAATGTATTTACCAATGTGAAAAGAGGAGATCATAAAATCTACGTAAAAGATGCTTACGATTGCGAGCCGATAGAAATAGGAATTGTAGTTCCTAACCTTGTGAATGTTATTACACCAAACGGCGACGGCATCAATGATATCATAGATTATTCTGCTTTGGCAAACAAACAAAATCTGGTGTTTAATGTCTTCGACAGATACGGAAACAAAATTTTCCAGGCAGATAAGCTCAATAATTATAAATGGGACGGAACTTCAGGCAATAAAAAAGTTCCTACCGGAAACTACTGGTATTCTGTATCGTGGAATGAAAATGACAAAAAAAGTACGCCAATTAAATACACAGGATGGGTATTGGTGAAAAACAGAGAATAATAGTAATGATTAAATTAACGAAAGCCATCTTGCATAGGATGGCTTTTGTTAATTAAAAACTCTTGTATCTTTAAAATAATCAGAAAGATAAAGTATTTTGCCGCATTCTGAAAATTGTATAATAGTACAGATTTCATTGGTGTAGCTCCCTTTTCCGGACATATGCGCTAAAGAATTAGTCTGGTAAAAATATTTATTGTTTCCGAGATTGAAAATTTCAGAAACGCTCCATTCAATCTTTTCATATCGTCTGAAAATGGCTCTGAACAATGCTAGAATTCTGCTTTTTCCTGAAATTTCTTTTGTAGGCGGAATCCAAATAACCGTTTCATCAGTAAACCACTTTTCAAGCTTTTCAATATTTAAGGAATTCAAATCCTGCATAAAATGGCTGATCTTACAATTCATAGGCTGCAATTTACATTTATATACGTGAAAAATGCTAAATTGGTTTTATATAAAATAGTAAATATTGATCATGAAAGATTTATTCATCAAAAGGTTCGAATATTATAAAGCGCTCGGCGATAAATCATTTGAGCAGCTTTCGGATGATCAGATTTTCTGGCAATTCAATGAAGAAAGTAATTCTATTGCAGTCATTGTGAAGCATGTTGCAGGAAATATGCTGTCTAGATGGACGAATTTTTTAACCGAAGACGGTGAAAAATCATGGAGAAACCGCGATGGAGAATTTGTAAATACTTTTAAAACTAAAGATGAGGTTTTAGACTATTGGGAAAAAGGCTGGAGCTGTCTTTTTGATGCTTTGAATCAGATTAATGATGAAAATTTATACTCAACAATTTACATAAGAAACGAGGCGCATTCTGTGATTGATGCGGTTTTCAGACAATTGGCGCATTATCCTTATCATATCGGTCAGATTGTTTTTATTGCTAAAATGCTAAAAAATGAAGACTGGAAAACGCTTTCCATTGCAAGAAACAAATCTCAGGATTTTAATGATGAGATGAAAGATAAATTCTCTGGAAACAATTTTAATTCAAATTCTTCACCGGTATGTTTTCAGAATAACTCCGAAGTAAGGGATGATTATAAGCTATAGACGAAATCGATTTAAAATTTATATTAAATTGATTATCTTTGCACCCACAAAATTCAGGAAAATAAATGGCTCACTTTCATAGAACTGCCGCATTTCATACTCTTGGCTGCAAATTAAATTTTGCGGAAACATCTACTATTGCCCGTCAATTAACAGATGCAGGTTATGATAAGGTAAGTTTTGATGATAGAGCAGATATTTATGTAATCAATACTTGTTCGGTTACCGAAAACGCAGACCGTGAATGCAAACTTCATGTAAAAAGAGCCATGAAAGCCAATCCTGAAGGTTTGGTGGTGATTGTTGGATGTTATGCACAGCTGAAACCTGAAGAAATTTCGCAGATCACCGGTGTTGATTTGGTTTTAGGAGCCAAAGAAAAATTCAATATTCTGAGTTATTTGGATGATTTGGAAAAATCTGAAAGTGAAGGTGTTGTTCATTCATGCGAAATTGAAGAGACTGATTTTTTTATCGGAAGTTATTCTATCGGAGACAGAACCAGAGCTTTCCTGAAAGTTCAGGATGGTTGTGATTACAAATGTACGTACTGTACAATTCCTTTAGCAAGAGGGATTTCACGTTCAGATACCATCGAAAATGTTCTGAAAAATGCCAGAGAAATTGCAGAAAGAGACATTAAAGAAATCGTTTTAACGGGGGTAAATATCGGTGATTACGGTAAAGGTGAGTTCGGAAACAAAAGGCATGAGCATACTTTTTTAGATTTAATTTCTGAGCTTGACCAAGTTGAAGGTATCGAAAGAATCCGTATTTCATCGATCGAACCGAATCTTTTGAAAGATGAAAGCATCGAATTGGTTTCTAAAAGCAAGAGTTTTGTACCACATTTTCACATTCCTTTGCAATCGGGAAGCGACGATTTATTGAAAAAAATGAAGCGTCGTTATCTTACCAAATTGTATAACGACAGGGTTAATAAAATCCGTGAAGTAATGCCCGATGCAGCAATTGGTGTAGATGTTATCGTAGGTTTCCCGGGCGAAACCGAAGAATTATTCATGGAAACCTATAACTTCCTGAATAATCTGCCGATTTCTTATCTTCATGTATTTACTTATTCTGAAAGAGAAAACACTGAAGCGGTAGGAATGCAGGGCGTTGTTCCGATTCCGGAAAGAAAAAAACGTAATAAAATGCTTAGAATTCTTTCTGAAAAAAAGAAAATGGCATTTTACCAAACCCAGCTTGGAAAAACGCTTCCGGTTCTTTGGGAACACGAAAATAAAGACGGCAAAATGTACGGCTTCACAGAAAATTATGTGAGGGTGCAAAAAGATTTTGATCAGGCTTCGGTTAATCAGATCGAATTCCTGAATTTAGAAAAAATCCTGTCAGATGGCACGGTTTCTGTGCAATCGTCTTACGAAAGTTTTTTAGCAAAAGCTTAGTCTGTTTGCTATATTTCCACTACATTTAATCTTTAACGTTTTAAATCTATTCTTATGAGAGATAAGTTTTTATCTTGGGGAATTGTATTGGTAGCTGCAACATGGGTTGTGGCAGTACTGATCAAAGCACATTATTGGATTCCTACGTTGTTAACAGCAATTTATGCATTAGGAGTTTACAATACGTATCAAACAAAGCATGCCATTTTGAGGAATTTTCCTGTTTTAGGATATTTCAGGTATTTTTTTGAAGGAATTTCCCCTGAAATGCAGCAATATTTTATTGAAAGAGAAACAGACGGAAAGCCATTTCCCAGAAATCAGCGTTCTGCAGTTTACAGACGTTCAAAAAATCTTAGCGATACCGTTCCTTTCGGAACACAGTTAGAAGTCAACCATAGAAAATATGAGGGGATAAAGCATTCTATTTATGCCAAATCTCCTAAAGAAGAGCTTCCCAGAGTTTGGGTAGGTGGTGAGCAATGTACTCAGCCTTATAACGCTTCATTATTTAATATTTCGGCAATGAGTTTTGGTGCATTGAGTGACAGAGCGCAGATTTCGCTAAATAAAGGTGCAAAAAAAGGGAATTTCTATCATAATACAGGAGAAGGAGGAATCTCGCCCCATCATTTGGAAGGAGGAGATCTTTGCTGGCAAATAGGAACCGGATATTTTGGCTGCAGAGATGAGGAAGGAAAATTTAATCCTGAATTATTTACAAAATATTCTACTCTTCCAAGTGTAAAAATGATTGAGATTAAATTATCTCAGGGTGCAAAACCTGGTCATGGCGGAGTTTTGCCGGGCGTAAAAAATACACCGGAAATTGCTAAAATTCGTCATGTCACCCCCGGAATGACCATTATTTCCCCGCCTTCGCATTCGTCTTTTTCTGATGCTGCAGGATTATTAAGGTTTGTACAACAACTGAGAGAGCTTTCAGGAGGAAAACCTGTTGGTTTTAAACTGTGTATTGGCGATACCAAAGAGTTTGAAGATATTTGTGTTCAGATGAATGTTCTGAAAATTTATCCTGATTTTATTACCATTGATGGAGCAGAAGGTGGAACCGGAGCTGCACCGCCTGAATTTTCTGACGGAGTAGGGATGCCTTTGGAGCCTGCTTTAATATTTGTAAATCGTACATTGAAAAACTATAATCTTCGAAATAAATTAAGAATCATAGCCAGCGGAAAAGTTTTGACAAGTTTAGATATTCTGCGGGCGGTTGCGATGGGAGCAGATATGTGTAATAATGCGAGAGGATTTATGTTTTCTTTAGGCTGTATTCAGGCTTTGAGATGCAATAACAACAATTGCCCGACCGGAGTTGCTACACAGGATAAAATGTTGATTAAAGGGCTTGATGTTACCGATAAAGCTGAAAGAGTTTATCATTTTCATAAAAATACTTTACACACTTGTAATGAATTAATTGCTGCTGCAGGAAGGAGTTCGTATGAAGAAGTCGATGCAAGCATGTTTATGCGGGGAGATGAGTTTGAGC
>NZ_JBFRGA010000061.1:0-13405 GCF_052115105.1 Chryseobacterium sp. 2TAF14 | reverse complement strand
GGCTCTAACCAATAATTAAAATAATTCTTATTACAAACTCAGATTAATTATCAATAAATAACCCCGGCTTCATCCGGGGTTATTTGTTATCTATGTAGTGTAATATCAAGAAAAATTTTCGTGATGATGTTAAGATTTATCTATAACTGTTCAGGAGGAAGCTGATTTTCATGTCGGGTTCCAAGATCAGAAATTTTTCTGGATATTTTAAATTTTCCGTGGAATGAAGGATTCAGCACATCGTATTTTTTCATCAGCCTGTCAATTTTTGTAATGCACTGTCTCAGCTTCTTAAACATTTCGTCTAATTCTCTTGTCGCATTCTGTGTTGTATCGATGCTCAGACCTGCATCGTACGCTTTGGCATCAAAGTTTGTGATTGCATTCTGCCACTCCTGCATTTCTGCAGCGGTTACATAGTCAGGATCAAGGTTTACTGTATTTTCCGCCACTATTTTGCAGAGCTTATCGCAATAGATCTTTGCCTCCACTCCACTCATGCGCTGTATTTTAGACTTATTCGTGGTGAGCTGTTTACTCAGCGGGCTGTCTTTACCTTCAAAAAAATCTGCTGCAGTATTGGCATAAGCCACTGTGAGATTAGTCATCAGTGTTTTGGCGTCTGTCTTTTCCAGCCTGTTTGCTTGTTTTGTCGTCATTGTGTTTTTATTTAAATTCTGTCAAATGTATAAAATTTTCACATATAAACAATACTTTAATTAATAAAATACAATAATTACAATATAATTCATATTATATGAGAGCTAAAAACAATAGAAAGATTATACTCATTAATAGAAAAAACTGTATCCAAAAATTGATAAATTCATCATTTAACAGATTAACACAAAGCTGTATCTAACGCCCTATTTAGTTTTTAACTCCGGTAAAGAGGGAAAAATGCTGATTCCTTTTTAGCTTTTGACAATTGATCATAAATATCCTGATTAGCTATATATCTCCAAACTGAAAACTGACAATAGACATCAGAAAAACCTGATTTGAACCTAAATAAAGAATCTTCATCACTTCCACCGACACCGCCTCCTAAATGAAGAAACTCAAGCGAAAAATCATTCCCTAACAGTCTCGCTTCATCCAATATAAGCTTCATTGGTGTTTCTCTGATAAACTCCTCAGTAGTTCCTGCTAAATGATACTGCATAATTTTATCAGTTATCGTAAAAATAGCACCTGCAACTATACGTTCTTCAAATTTTGCCAATAATAATTTACTTTCAAAAAAAGTATTCTCTAAAAATGAATGAAAATATTCTTTACTAAAATAGTAATTTTTTGAAGCTTCTACACGATCCATGGTTTCATAATAAATCTCTATAAAGCGGTCTATTTCATCTGCAGTTTTTGCTTCCTCCACATAGAAACCTTTCCGTTTTAGCTGATTGATTTCAGATTTATTAGATTTTCGATATTGTCTTTTTTGTTCTTCAGGAGTTAGTTTTAAATCTATTGCTACTGTTTTGTTGAGTGGTAAAATTTGTCCTGTGTCAGAAAAAAAGTGATCTTGTGTTATTAAAGGGTGTAATCTGGCAAATGCGCTTACAATATTATTTTCATTACAATAGCTATTGAAATTATCCCAAAAGAATTTAATAAAATCAGAAGAAAAATTAAAATCACTGCGATTGCTTATTGGTCCGCCATATCCATATACAGAAGTAAGGTCAAACCAGAATGTTTCTTCGATTGGTCTTAAAACGAGAGGGAACGCTATAAAGGCTTCTTCATTTTCTACAACAAACATCAATGAAGTATTGTTATTATCTATTTTATGATAAAATGTAGTCTGATGAAAATCATAGATAAAAGCTGATTTTACCAATTTATCCCATTTTGGATTATTTATATCAATAACTTCGAACTTATACATTTTCAATAAATTTGTTAATAACGTTTGCTATAAATTCTATATCAGTATTTTGATATCTGAAATCAGCATGAATGAATAATATCCTGTTCTGCAGATCAATTTCCGATATATTAAACTGTTCCGGCCATAAAATAGCTGGAAAGATCTTATTTTCTATTAAGTATGATTTAAACTGGTTCCTTAAATCGTTATTTTCACAAATAAACACCAATCCCATTTCAGTATTTTCGGAAGATTGTAGTAAAGAAATTTTATCTGAAGGAAATATCAGTTTCTTTATACTTTGGATATTTTTATATGTTTTAGAGATCAATTCTTCCGGCGATAATGCAGATAATTGGGTATATATAATCTCCGGTAATTTTGCATTAGTATCATAGGATTGAAAATTTTCTTCAGCTTCCGAAAACATTATTCTGTAAACATCTTTTTGGCTAAATAATCCTTTTAAATATTCTGATTTTAAAAACATTGCAGCTAATTTCTTCAGAGCAATATTATTAGCAAATTCATTTGAATGAATGTTATTTTCAAAATTTTCATTCTTAGAATAAACAAATCCTCCCGTTGCAATCGGTAACTGCTTTCTTAAGGAACCAAAACAATAATGTGCCTCGCTTTTACTAACACTCAGCAAATTATGAGTCAGATCATCGATAATGATACTATTTTTAAGGAAATCTGTGTCAAGTTTTTTGATTCCAAAAAAATCAACATTTATAAAAACATTTTCTATTGCATCATCCCAATCCGGCAACCTGTCCGACAGCGGGTTATAGGAATAATATTCAACTTCAATCGGCAGTTTTTTACAATATTCTACAACTTCATGGCAATAATATGAAGGAAAACCCACTTTTTTCCAGCCATATTTATTTATCCCAGATTCTAATAAATTGTATAATGCCACTCTTCCTGAAAAAAAGAATGAAAAATTTTCGTCGAAAAATGATGTTTTGGACGTATGAGTTTCATTAAAGTAATGAAAATCTGAGCCGTATTCCTTATTTGTCACTTTCCCAATAATTATTTTTCTCAATTAAATTAAAATAATCATCTCTGGTAATTCCTACTATCGCTTCGTCCCACCATTGATTTTTTCTAAAATACTGGTTCTTCTTGATACCTTCTATCACCCATCCGCATTTTTTTGTATACACTCCTATCGATGGTTCGTTATTAGCTATAATAGTTGTATTCATTCTCATAAGACCAAGTTCTTCAAAAGCATATCTGTTAATAGCCATTACTGTATCTATTCCGTATCCTTTTCCTCTTGTATCTTTGTCTCCAAGTAACATTCCGTGAAATGCATTTCTGTCTTTCCAATTAATATCAACTAAATTAGCCATGCCGATCAGTCCTAAATCTTCCGTATGAATAGCAAACTTTTGATTATTACTGTTTAATGATAAAGATTTAAACCATTTTTCCTGATCCTGCATACTTGATGGAAAATGCCAACCTCCCAACATATAATTTATTTCAGGATCATTAGACCATTGATGCAATAGTTCTAAATCTTCTTGCTCGATAGCTCTCAGTACTACTTTTTTGCCGGTAATATTCATTATGATTTTTTTTTGAAATGATTATTGCTTAAATTTCTACTGATCCCAAGATCATCCACTTCATCAACAGTTTGACCATGTACAATATCTGATGATTTAAAAAATATTGATTTCAAGGTCATTAAGATAATTTTTACATCTAAAATCAGAGACAGATTTTCAACATAGAACACATCATTGTCAAATCTTTCTGAAAATTTCATTGTATTTCTGCCTTTCACCTGAGCCAAACCGGTAATTCCCGGACGTACCAAGTGTCTTTTTTTATGCTTTGCTGAATACAAATTTAAATATTCCGGCAATAAGGGTCTTGGTCCTATCAAAGACATATCGCCTTTTAAAACATTAATAAGCTGAGGGATCTCGTCTAATGATGTTTTTCTAACAAAACCGCCTATCGCTGTGAGCCTTTCAGCATCCTGCAGCAAATTTCCCTGAGCATCTTTTTTATCATTCATGGTTTTAAACTTAATGATGCTAAAGATCTTTTCATTTTTCCCGGGACGGCGCTGGAAGAAAAACGGTTTGCCTTGATTGGCGAAATACAGACCTATTGTTACAACGATAAAAACAGGACTTAAAATAAGTAAGCCTAAAAAAGCTGCTGTAAAATCAATCCATCTTTTTATAAAATTTTTATACATCTTGAATTTCTTTTATAATCAAATGATAAGATTTGTCTACCATGTACTCGTTTAACAACAATTTTCCGGCATTTTCTCCGGTTTCTTTTAAATCTGCAGTGAGCAGCAATTGCAATTTTTCCTGCATTTCTTTTTGATTTCCTGCCATTACTTTATAGCCGCATTCTGCTTCTTCAATAATGCCTCCGATATCTGTATTTGGGTCTGTCGCTGCAATGACAGGCATTTTCATTTCTAAATACGACAATAATCTTGAAGGAAAATTAGGAATTGTAAAGTTTTTATCTAAAAAAATCAGCCCCGCATCGCAAGCAGCCAATAGCTGGTCGTAATCTTCTTTTGGCAGTTTCTGTAAGAGTTTTGCATTTTTCGGATTGTTTTCATCAAACCATTTTTGAATTTTTAAAAATTCTGTTCCGCTCCCTACAATCAAGAAAAAAATCATCACCGAGTCAGTTTTTTCTATCGTTTCCAGCAAAAAATCCAAGCCTTGGGGTTTTCCTAAGTTTCCGCCATAAATTAAAACTTTTTTACCAGCAGGGATCTGATATTTTTCACGAATTGAAATTTTCTGATCATCAGAATAATTGAAATCTACAGGCTCAATTGTATTGGGATTTACCTCAACCTTTCTGCTGTCTATTTCCGGATTATGCTTTAAGATAAAATCTACATTTGCCTGAGACATACAGCCTATTTTATCAGAAATCTGATATAATTTTTTTTCCTTTCTTACAAATTGCCTGTGCAAAAAACCATCTTTTTTGATCATCTTCATATCCACAGCGTTTTGCGGAAAAATGTCTTTCAGCAGAAGATATGATCTGGCTTGATCTCTTTTCTTTATGTATTCAATTACTTTTCCTAACGTAATGGGCGGAGTTGAATATAAAACAAGATCAAACTTTTTATGAGAACAATATTTTTTAACCGCAGACAGGTATTGAAACTCCAATGCAAGAGTTCCTATACCTTTTTCTACAATATTTGTTTTTTGAATATTAAGCGTTTTCACCTGAAGAATTGAAACCCCTTCTTGTTTACTAAAATTGGTGGAAATTTTTCGCCGTCTTTCTACAGGGGTTACAATAGTAACATCATGACCCTCATCACGGAACTTCCGCAACAAATCCTGATAAATTCCACGCTCTTCAATGGAATTGATTTCTACTAAAGTCAGAAAAATAATATTCATTCTGTAAACTTGTTTAAACTTAATAGTTGGTCATCGCAAAGGCGCAAATGATTCTTTAAATATTGTATGAAGCGCAAAGATTTTATCTTCGATAAAATTAATCGTCCATCATTATTGAAAATCTTTTATTTTCTTGCGTCTTAGGAGCAGAAACATATAAAAACTTGCGCCTTTGCGTTTTCCAACAAGAATTTTTTACTTATATAAAAGTTTAAGCAGACTTTATATTTAAATCTCTTCCGACCAAACCGTTCTTTTAATATAATCTGTATAAGAAATAATAATTCTCACTACTTTTTCTGATACGTTCGGCATTGAATAATCTGAAACAGGTCGGAAGTTTGGTAATTGGTGATTGGTGATTTGTAATTGGTTTCTATCGCCGACAACCTGTGTTTCTAATTGTACCAGTCCCTGCAAAATACGTTCAGGAGATAAGCCGACCATCATTACGCTTGCTTCTTCCATTGCTTCAGGTCTTTCGTGAGCCTGACGGATATTTAATGCCCTGAAATTTAATATGGAAGATTCTTCTGAAATTGTTCCTGAATCTGAAAGCACTGCATATGCTCTTTTCTGCAACGCATTATAATCATGGAAACCCAGTGGTTTTAAAAACTGAATTTCAGGACGCATTTCGATCTGCATCTTATCGATCATATTTTTTGTACGCGGATGTGTTGAAACAATAATCGGATACTGGTATTTTTCGGCAATCGCATTTAAAGAAGCCATCAATCCTCTGAAATTTTTCTCAGAATTGATGTTTTCTTCTCTGTGCGATGATACCACAAAGAATTTACCTTCCTCTAAATTTAGTTTATTTAAAACATCAGAAGCATCAATTTGCGGCAAATAATGATTCAGAACTTCAAACATCGGCGAACCTGTTTTAATGATTCTGTCCGCAGGAAGCCCTTCTCTCAAAAGATATTCTCTTGCAATATCAGAATACGTTAAATTAATATCTGAAGTATGGTCTACAATTTTACGGTTGGTTTCTTCCGGAACCCTTTGGTCAAAACATCTGTTTCCTGCTTCCATATGGAAAATAGGAATGTGTCTTTTCTTCGCCGGAATAGCACACAGACAAGAGTTGGTATCTCCCAAAACCAAAAATGCATCCGGTTTTAATTCTTCCAATAATGGATCTATTTTAATTAAAATATTTCCAACTGTTTCGGTTGCTGTTTTTCCGGCAGCTTCTAAGAAATAATCCGGTTTACGAAGTCCTAAATCTTCAAAAAAGATCTGGTTGAGTTCGTAATCATAGTTTTGTCCGGTATGAACGATGATATGCTCAACCGCTTCAGAAGCATCTAAAGCATCCAACACTCTTGATAATCTTATAATTTCGGGACGGGTTCCTACGACCGTCATTACTTTTAATCTGGTGATTGGTGATTGGTGATTGGTGATTGGTTCTATATTGTCTGTCATTTTGATTTTAAATATTTTATTAATCCATTTAGCAGTTTTCCTACTGTTTCTATTTTTAAAACGATCTCAGTATATTTTTCTTCCGATATATATTCCAGATTTTTAGCAATTAACAGCTGAGTATCTATTTCCTGCTGACTGCCTAACGAAATATATAAAAAGTGTATAAATTCCTTTGTAGAATTTCTTGCAGAACCTTCTGCTATATTGCTTGGTATTGATACAGCAGCTCTTCTTATCTGATTAGTCAAACCAAAGATTTCATCATTAGGAAAATCATTTGTCAATTTATAAATCAAAGTAACCAAATCAACACTAAACTTCCAAGCATCTAAATCTTTATGTGTTTTCATATCTCAATTACATTTTACAAATCAATAATTACCAGTTACTAATTACAAATTACCAACTACCAATCTACACTTCCAGAAAATAAGTATCAGCATCTTCCGGATTGAAGGCTTCATTGATCCAGAAAATGGTGTACAATTCTTCTTCGCCTATATTTTTGATATTGTGCGTGTACCAAATTGGCATATCTACATAAGCAGGTTCGTTTCCGTCAAGATAAAAATCTAAAACTTCATCCGTATCTATTTTTCTTAACTGAATTAAAGCTTTTCCTTTTATCACGGCAAAACGTTCGATTTTTCTTGTATGGTAGTGATTTCCTCTTGTAATTCCGGGAACGGTGGTTGAAAATGAACACTGACCGCCAATTCCTAAACGAATGACCTCAACAAAAGCTCCGCGAGGATCTGTATGTTGCGTAAATTTTACGGGATAATGGGTTTTATAATCGATATAAGAACGGTAAGTGTTGAATAAATTATGTTCAAACGAATCGTTAATTACAGGAATTTCTCCGCCGTCGAAATATTTGGTTTTATAATCGTTTAATAAGGATAAAACTTCCGAAACTTTTTTAGTCGTAGTTGCTTCTACAAAAAATTCTGCTTTGCTTTTGTCTTCCCGGATTTCATTAATAATTGTATCAACCAATTCCTGAACGTAAATTAATTTAACTTCACCATCATTGGCAATTGTTGGCGTTTCACCATGCGTTAACTGATGACAGAATGTAGCAATAAATGAATTGTAGAAAGGTTTTCCAAATGCTCCGAATACGTTTGGAATGATCAATCCTGTAATTTTTCCTCCATTTTCTTCTGCCCAATTGGCTAAAGCTTCCCTTCCTTCTTTTTTTGATTTTCCGTACAGATTATCTCTTTCTTCCTGTGTAGAAGAGGAAATCATAACATGCGCTTTTGAATCGGTTCTTTTCAAAGAATCAACTAATTTCTGAGCCAGGCCAACATTGGTTTCATAGATAAACTGCTCATTTTCGTGACGGTTCATGGCTGCTAAATGAACAATAACGTCACATTGAGCGACAAATTCATCTAACTTACTATCGTTTTCAAAATACTCTTTCTGAAAATCTATTCTTTGAAATTCCTCAGGAAATAATCCTAAGGTGTTATACAAATGTTTTCCTACAAAACCATTCTGACCGGTAATTCCAATCTTTTTGGTGATTGGTAACTGGTCACTGGTAATTGGGGATTGCGTACTCATATTTTTTTCTTAACAATTATTGGTTACCATTCGCTGGATGTTATATTGTTTTTCTACTTTATATTTATAATTTCTATTTACCAATAACTAGTAACCAATCACTAGTTACTAATTACATTTATTAAAATAATTCAAATCGAATCTATACTCATCATTTAGTTCGTTTAGATGATAATTAACAAAAACCAGCAGTTTACTACCTTCAGATTTTGCCTGAATTGCAGTAACATGTCCTGCAGGAACGTGGAGGTAAGTTAAGACATCATCCGATAAAAGATATTTCTGAATTGTTAAATCTTTTGAAGGATTTTCAAAGTCATCAACAAGAATTACAGAAATCTCAAAACTTCCTTTCATACAGGCAAACCATCGCTGCTCAACCTGATGACCTTGCCAACCACGGATAAAATCCGTTGAATGGTTTTCGATCGTGTATATTCTTTTAATCTGTGAAGCATCAAAATCATTATTGTAAGTAATGATTCCTCTTTCGTCCTGATGTTTATTACCTTTCAGATATTGGGGATTAGAAATTAGGGATTGGGGGTTTGCCATTATAACTTCGATTTACGGTATTTTATTAAACCATTCAGCATTTTTCCTATCTCTTCCATTTTTAGTTGAAGTTCGATTAGTGATTCTTCAGAAATGAAATTGATATTTTTTGCTATAATTAATTGGGTATCTAATTCCATTAAACTTCCAAGAGCTACATATAAAAATTGAATATATTCTTTATTTGACTGACGAGCTGCTCCTTCCGCAATATTACTAGGTATTGAAACAGCAGAACGTCTAAGCTGGCTAACTAAACCATACATCTCTTCTTTAGGGAAGTTGGCTGTTTGATTATAAATATCGGTTACAAAAGCAATTGCTTTCTGCCAAACCTCTAAATCTTTATGTGTCATTATCCTATTTTCAATTTTCTAATCCCTAACTCCTAATCCCTGATTTCTAATCCCTAATAAGGATATTGCATTACATCTTCCCCGAAAACTTCTTTTCGGATCAATGGTAAAGTAGAAATCAGCTTTTTCAGTCCTTCTACGCCCTGCTGTTCGGTATTGTGTGAATGGTAATCTTCAATTTGTGCCACTTCTTCCTCTCCTTCCGAGAAATATTTTGCATAGTTCAGATCTCGGTTGTCTGCAGGAACACGGTAGAAATTCCCCATGTCTTCCGCTTTGATCATTTCTTCACGGGTACACAATGTTTCGTACAGTTTTTCTCCGTGACGGGTTCCTATTACTTTTACAGGAACTTCTTTACCTGTCAGTTCAATTAAAGCTTTGGCTAAGTCTCCGATGCTTCCTGCAGGAGCTTTATTTACAAATAAATCTCCCGGATTGGCATGTTCAAAAGCAAATAACACCAAATCTACCGCATCTTCCAACGACATGAAAAATCTCGACATATTGGGATCGGTAACCGTAATGGGTTCTCCTTTCTGAATCTGGTTTAAAAACAACGGGATCACAGAACCTCTTGAAGCCATCACGTTACCATATCTCGTTAGACAAACAACAGTATCTGTAAGATTTCTAGCTTCTGCAACCGCTACTTTTTCCATCATCGCTTTGGAAATTCCCATGGCATTGATCGGATACGCTGCTTTATCAGTAGACAGACAAATTACTTTCTGTACTTTATTGGCTGCTGCCGCACGAATCACATTTTGAGTTCCTTCAACATTGGTTTTTACCGCCTGCATCGGGAAAAATTCGCAGGAAGGGACCTGCTTCAAAGCTGCTGCATGGAAAATATAATCTACTCCTCTTGTTGCTGGCTCAACACTGGTAAAATCTCTTACATCACCGATATAATATTTGATTTTATCATTCTTATACAAATTTCTCATATCGTCCTGCTTTTTCTCGTCACGGGAAAAAATACGGATCTCTTTGAAATGATCGGTTTGTAAAAATCTATTTAGAACTGCAGTTCCGAAAGAACCAGTTCCGCCTGTAATTAAAAGGGTTTTATTTTGAATTTTCATTTTTATAAATATTAATCCATTTATCTATTTGGGTGTTGATATTAAATTCCTGATCTACTAGCAATACAGAATTTTCTCGCATTTTATTATATTTATCTGGAGATAAATCTATCATCCTATCAATCGCATCAGCAATTTCATGCGGTGCATTATTGATATGAAATCCGCACTGGTATTTTTCTAAAATCGACCATGGAGTTCCTGTAGAAGCTATTACCGGTGTTCCCTGATTAAGAGATTCTATAACGACGTTTCCGAAATTTTCTGTTTCTGAAGGCAATATGAGCGCATAGGATTCAGCATATACTTTTTCTTTATCATCTCCAGTAAGATGACCTCTAAACTCTATTTTATCCTGCAAGTTTTTTGATTCAACCAATTTTAAAATCTCCTCATAATAATCAGAATGCCTTTCTTCGTGTTTTCCAACAATAATGAGTTTAAAGTCTGAATTCATAAACTGCTCACTTTTTGAAAAGCCTTCGATCATTTTATGAATTGCTTTAATTCTATGAATTCTGCCAAGATATAAGAATTGTTTTTTTGTAGCATCATCTCTCCTTTTGCTTGGCTCGATAAAGTTAGGAATTTCCACAGTTTTTACATCGCCGAAAACTGATTTTATTTCTTCTGTTTCTTTTTCAGATGTGCTGTGAAAAAGGATATTTCCAGTCATTTTTTTGTATAAAAAAAGAAGCGGCTTTTTTTTGAGTCTGCTAAATTTTAATGCATTCGGACTTAACTCTCCTCTTACAGACCAAATTATTTTCTTTTTTGGAAGAAAAGTTTTAACATAAAAAAAACTGATAATTGAAAGAATATTAAATAAACTGTTTAAGTGAATAACATTGGCTGAACGAATACCTGAAACGATTTGTTTGATAATGTTTCCTGAAACTGATTGTGAAGAGCCATAATATACTGATCCGCATTTTTTTTCCAAGATTTTATCAAGTTCTACTTCTCCATCCTTCAAACCCAGAGCTGTAGTGGTTATATCTACCTTTATACCGTTTGATTTTAATGCACAGGTATGCCAAAAAAGGGTATTGCAAGGCCCTCCTATTTGTGATGGATAAAACGCTCCTATGGGAAAGTATATTTTCATTATTGAGATTTAAACTTCTAAAAATAATGTTTATATATTATTTGATGTTGATTTTACAACCGATATAAATTCAGTTATTTTTTCACGGGATTGTATTTGAAAACTATTTTTGATTTCATTTCTATCATAATCATCTTCATGAAATGATCGTATGAGAGCCTCCTCTAATTCAGACACTTTGTTTTCTTTATAGACATAACCATTGGCTTTATTTACTAATATGGCAGCTCCACATTTTTCGTTACAGATAACTTTTGTTCCTACAGACAAAGCTTCACTTACAACCGCTCCCCATCCATCAAACATTGTGGGCAATATTAAGAAGTCGGAACTTGCAATCATTTCTTTTACTTCTATATTTTCCCTATTTCCAACAAAGGAAACTCTTTCTTTTATTTTATTTTTTAATAAAGATAATTTTAAATCGCTCTCCAAAACACCACTTCCAACAATAACCAGTTCCCAACTTTGAGATTTTCCAATATTRATGAAAGCGTTTATTAAATTATGAATCCCTTTTAAATATGTAAGTCGACCTACAAAAATATATCTTTTTTTCGGTTCTTCTCTTTCTGAACGATGTCCAAAATTTTCCTCAGATTTTATAAAATATTGAAAAACTGTAATCATATCATTACTAAACCCTAGTTTGGAATAAAACTTTTCCCCCAGATTACCCATCGCAAATATATGTGCGACTTTATGTTTGTATTTATAATATAAAATATTGTATTTTATTAAACGTAGACATTTTTTATATCCTAAAAGCATTGGAGCTTCAGCTATAACAAAGATTTTTGTGTACTTGCTTATTTCTTTACTCGCTTTTTTCAGGGAAGGATATCCCATTCCTACCAAACCACTAAATACATTTTTTTCGTATTTAAATTGATTAATAAGTAAATTCAAATGTTTTTTATTTTCTATTTTGATAATTTCAACATTTTCAATTTCTGGAATGCTCCAACCTTGTGCTTTTCTGACTTCTGACATTAGATTTTCTACAATTAGAATCACTTCAAACTCAGAAGATATTTGATCAAAAAAATATGATTGATGTGGACTTACGATATTTTGCCAAAATATCAATTTTGTTCTATTTTTCATTTACAATATTTTTTCATATTGATTAATAACTTGTAAAAGATCACTATATGATATTAATTTTTATCTTTATGGGCTATTTATTATATATTTCAACTACTATATTTTGCCCAAGACTCTTGCATTATTTAAAAGATTATATTTAGAAAACCTGATTTTTGCAGCCTGCTTACAAAGAATACCTACTATTATACCAGTCAAAAAGAGTAAAACGATATTAAAATAAACCATACTAAAAATCACGGTAACAACGACTAAGTTTTTACTAAATCCTGATTTATCAACACTGGAAAATTTATATAGTCGTATAAAAAACACAGTGAAGAGTATTATCCCCACTATTCCACTTGCTGCTAATACATTATTAAACATAATATTTGGCACACTATCAATACCACCTGCTTCCGCATAAGTATTATATTGCCTATAATCTCCCACGTATCTACTTGCAGGCAAACTTATAAGGTTGGGCCCAGTCCCTGTAATCATATATTGAGGGTTTTTTAGTAAAAAAACATATGCTAAATGATCAAATATATCGAACCTTGAAATAACAGCCATTGCACCTGAAGAATTACTATCCGTATATTCGGCCAAATCATCAGAACCGAATATGGCCTTATCCATCTTATTTTTGGTTTGTTCAAAGATGGGATTACTATTTATAATTAAATACCCTGTAAAAAATAAAGGCGCTACCAAAAACAGTAGATATAATTTTCTGGTACTAGTTAATATATAAACATTAAACATTATGAAAAGAATGAAAGTACTTGCTGACAAACTCAAAATAACAGTTAGCGTATTTACAATAATGAAAAAAAGCAATTTGCTGTTTTTTTCTACTTTAACGTAATAGGCCAGTATTATTACAT